>DASWFH010000065.1:0-11135 GCA_036394355.1 Allostellaceae bacterium
CGGCGCGCTCCAGGGCGGGCAGGTCATGGCGGAGTTCCGCGGCATCTCGCCGGCCGAGCGCGACACCCTGCAGCGGGCCATGGGCGACCGCATCAAGTTCCAGGAAACCGTGCGGCTCACCAACTTCCAGCTCGCCTTCAACACCACGCGCAAGCCCTTCGACGATGCCCGCGTGCGTCGCGCGCTCACCCTGGCGATCGACCGCTGGGCCGCGGAGCCGCAGCTGCGGCGCACGACCATTGCCGGCGTGACGGGCGGGCTGCTGCGGCCCGGCTATGCGCTGGCGCGGAGCGTGCCGGAGCTCGAGGCGCTGCCCGGCTTCGCACGCGACGGCACCTCCGGCAAGGCCGAAGCGCGCCGGCTCCTCAAGGAGGCCGGCGCAGAGAATCTCAAATTCACCCTCACCAACGAGGCGGTGCCGAACCCGTTCGCGACCATCGGCATCTATGCCATCGACCAGTGGCGCCAGATCGGTGTCGCGGCCGACCAGGACACGCTCGAAGCATCGCGCTGGAACGCCGCACGCATCGGCGGGAATTTCGATGTCGTCGTCGACTTCGTCGCCGAGTTCGTCGATGAGCCCGCCGTGCAGCTCACCCATTACCTGTCGCACGACGTCGCACCAGACAATGTATCGCGCGCGATCGACCGAACGCTCGACGAGCTCTACGAGAAGCAGCTGCGCGCGACCGATCCGGCCGAGCGGGCGGCGCTCGTGCATACCTTCGAAGAACGGGTGCTGCGCCAAGCCTATGTGGCGCCGATCTCCTGGGGCTATCGCATCACGCCGCTCGCCGCCAAGGTGATGGGCTACATCACCACGCCCAGCCATTTCCTCAACCAGGATCTCGCCGAGGTGTGGCTCGCCGAATAGCGCCGTTGAGGAGGGTCAATGCGGAGGATCAGGGTCGGCATCATCGGCACCGGCTGGTGCGGCGGCATCCGCGCCGCGGCTTGCGCCGCCAATCCGCTGGTGGAGGGGCTTTACATCGCGGAGATCCGGCCGGAGCGCCTCGCCGAGGTGGCGGCGCAGACCAAGCCGGTCAAGGCGACGGCCGAGTGGCGCGAGCTCCTGGAGATCGAGGAGATCGACGCCATCTACATTTCCGCCACGCCGGAGACGACACACTATCCGATCGCGCGCGAGTGTCTGCTCGCGGGGAAGCACGTATTCCTTGAGAAGCCGATCGCCATGGAAATGCGCGAGGCGGACGAGCTCATCGAGATCGCCCGGCGCAAGCGGCTCAAATTCACCATCGGCTATTCGCAGCGCTTCAACCCGAAGCAGGCCTATGTCAAGAAATGCATCGCCGACGGCACGCTGGGCGAGCCGGTGAGCGCGATGGTGAGCCGCCATCTGAGCCGCAGCCTCGGCAACAAGATCAACACGCGGACGCGGCTTTCGCCTGCCGCCATGGAGGCGACGCACGACCTCGACTGGCTGCTGTGGTGCCTGGCGCCGGCGAAGCCGGTGCGCGTCTACTGCCAGTCCGTCTCCAAGGTGAACCGCGAGAAGAACGGCACGCCCGACTGCAGCTGGATCACCGTCACCATGGACAGCGAGGTCGTCTTCACCGTCGGCGCCGGCTGGATCCTCCCGCCCGGCTATCCCAACTATTCGATGACGCAGATCGAGTTCGTCGGCACCGAAGGCGCGCTCATGATCGACGACAGCCACAAGGACGTGGCGCTGATGACCATGACGGGCGGCCTCGTCTATCCCATGTCGACGATGCCCGGCGAGCCGGTCGGCCACGTCTATGCCGGCCCGATGGCGCGTGAGACCGACCATTTCGCCGCCGCCGTGGCGCTCGACCAGCCGGTTCTGGTGACGCCCGAGGAGGCGCGGCAGGTGATGGAGGTCTATATCGCGGCCGACCTCTCGGCCGAACGCAACGAGCCGGTCGAGCTGCCGCTGCGCGCCGGCGACAACCGCCTCGCCGCCGTCGCGGACTGACCGGCGGAGGGCTCGCCCTCAGCGCTCGAGCCAGACCGTCTCGAGGTCCTGGCCGATGAGGTGGCTCGGCGACATGCTCCAGCCGTGGACCCTGGCGCTCATCACCACGATGCGGTTCCACCACAGCAGCGGCACGATATAGGCCTCGCTGAGCATGCGCGTCTCGAACTCCCGCAGCAGCCGGTAGCGCTCCTTCGCATCGGCGGCATCGTGCTGCCGCTCGAACAGCGTGTCGATGTCGCGGTCGATGTAGCGCCCGCGATTGGAGGATATGTCGGCCGAGAGGTAGCGCGGCAGCTGGTAGTCCGGTTCGTCGATAGCGTCGCCCTGGAAATCGAGCGCGGCCTCGAAGGTGCCGTCGTTGACCGTGGCGTTCCAGATCGTGTCGTTGACCTGCTGCTGCTCGGTCTCGACGCCGATCTGCCGCCATTGATCGATGACATAGACGCCAGCGCCGAGGAACGGGTTGGCGATGGTGCGGTTGAGCAGCTTCACCTTGAGATCGGGCACGCCCGCCTCGCGCAGCAGGCGGCGCGCCTCGGCGCGCGACGCCTCGATGTCGCGCGAGAAGCCGGGCATCTTCACGAGGTCCTCCTCGCGCGCGGCGAGCTCATAGCCCGGCCGCAGAAAGCCGCCGGGAAAGCGCAGGATGGTCGATCGCTGCAGGATTTCGGCGCCTTTCCAGCGGTCGATGGCGAGCGAGAGGGCGCGGCGCACACGCGGGTCGTCGAAGGGTTTCTTCTTGCTGTTGAAGACGACAATCAGGCTGTCGAGCCACGGGCTCTCCTGCACGGTGACCTTGTCGCCCAGCGCCTGCACCAGGCGGTCGCGGTCGCTCGGCGCGAGGCTCCGGAAATCGGCCATGATCTGGCCGCTCTGCAGCGCGTTGACGATGGCCGGCCCCTGTAAAAACAGCGCGCGGAAGCCATCGAGCCGCGGTAGGCCCGGCTTGAAATACTCCTTGAAGCGCTCACCCTGCCAATAAGAGCCCGCGACATGCTCGACGAAGCGGAAGGGGCCCGAGCCCAGCACGTGGCGCGCCGGGAAGGTCGGGTCCTCCTTGAGTTTCGCCGCGCTGTAGATGCAGTTGAAGGGGTTGCCGAAGGCGTAGAGCATGGCCCGATTGGTGCGCTTCAGGCGGAACACCACGGTCATCGGGTCGGGCGCCTCGATGCTCTCGATGTCCGAGACCAGCCCCTGGCGCACGGAGGTAACGCCCGGCGGCGGGTTGCGGATGCGGTCATAGGTGACCTTCACATCCTCGGAGGTCAGCGGCGAGCCGTCGTGGAACTTGATACTCGGATGGAGCCGGAAGGTATAGACCTTGGCATCGGGCGACACCGTCCAGCTCTCCGCCGCATCGCCGACGACATTGGGATAGTGTGCCGTCTCGATGCGGAGAATGCTGGAGTAGTGCGGCGTCAGCAGGTGGATCATGGCGAAGACGGTCGACTGATGACAGTCGTAGGTCGGCGGGTCGCCGGCATTGATGCCGTAGACGAGTGTGCCGCCCGAAACCGGTTGTCCCTCGGCCGCGATCGACGCCGGAGCGGCGAGTATGAAGGCGCTCAACGCCGCGCCGACGAGCCTGGTCCTCTTCACGTCTTCCCCCTGGGGCGATACTTGCCGCGCGCGATCGTGCCACATCGCCTCCGCCGCTGCTACGGGCTCGTCCGCCACGAAATATAGCTTGAAGGACACACCGCACGCCGTCGTAATAGCGCTGGCCGGAACGCAGAAATCCGGCCAGCGGGAGGCAGGCGGCCTGTGAATCCGAGCAGCGCGCTTCATGCGGAGGCGCCGGCCAGGGAGCCGGATGCCGGATACCTGCTCGCGGTCAGCGACCTGCGGGTCCGTTTCGAGAGCGCGCGCGGCGTCGTCCAGGCCGTCGACGGCGTGAGCTATGGCGTGCGACGCGGCGAGACCGTCGCGCTAGTCGGGGAATCGGGCTCGGGCAAGTCGGTCTCGGCGCTGGCGATCATGCGGCTGCTGCCGCGCGCGACCGCGCGCGTCTCGGGCAAGGTGCTGTTCGACGGTCGCGACCTCCTGGCGCTTCCCGCGGCGCAAATGCGCGCGCTGCGCGGCCGCGAGATCGCGATGATCTTCCAGGAGCCGATGACCTCGCTCAATCCGGTGCTGTCGATCGGGTTGCAGCTGACCGAGCCCTTGCGCGCCCATCTCGGCTTGAGCGAGGCGCGCGCGCGGCAGCGGGCGATCGAGTTGCTGACCCAGGTCGGCATCACCGATCCCGAGCATCGGCTGCGGCAGTATCCGCACCAGCTGTCGGGCGGCATGCGCCAGCGCGTCATGATCGCCATGGCGCTGTCCTGCGGCCCGAAGCTGATCATCGCGGACGAGCCGACCACGGCGCTCGACGTGACCATCCAGGCGCAAATCCTCGACCTCCTGCGCGACCTGTCGCGCCGCCTCGGCATCGCGCTCATCCTCATCACCCATAATCTCGGAATCGTTGCGCGCTATGCCGACCGCGTCAACGTCATGTACGCGGCACAGCTCGCCGAGCAGGCGGCTTGCGGTCCGCTCTTCGCGACGCCGCAGCATTTCTACACGCTGGGCCTGCTGCGCTCGATCCCGCGCCTCGACCGCAAGCGGACGGCGCGCCTCGCCACCATCGAAGGGCTGCTGCCCGACCTGCGTGAGCTGCTGCCGGGGTGCCGCTTCGCGCCGCGCTGCAGCGCTCGCATCACCGCTTGCGAGAACGCCCCTCGTCTCGCCGAGGTCGGGCCCGGTCACCGCTCGGCCTGCGTCCGCGCGAATGACGTCGCCGCCGCGCTGGAGCCGGCCGCTGATATCGGTGCGCGGCGGCAGAAGGCTGCCCCGGCACCCCTGCTCGAGATCGAGGGCCTCAAGAAGCATTTCGGCGTGGCTGCCGGGCCGCGCGTCGAGATCCGCACGCCGCTGGTGATTGCCGTCGACGATGTCAGCCTGGCGATCGGCCGCGGCGAGACGCTCGGCCTCGTCGGCGAGTCCGGTTGCGGCAAGACCACCCTGGGCCGCCTCATCGTCGGGCTGGAGACACCGACATCGGGCCGCATCCGCATCGATGGCCGCGACATCGCCGGCGACGCCGTCCACGACTTCCGCGGCTTCCGGCACAAGGTCCAGATGGTATTTCAGGACCCGTACAGCTCCTTGAACCCGCGCATGACCATCGGCGGCTTCATCGCCGAGCCGCTGCGTGTCCATCGCTTGGCGCCGTCGCGCGCCGCCGCGCGCGAGCGCGTCGCGGATCTCCTGGGCCAGGTCGGGCTCTATCCGTACATGGCCGAGCGCTATCCGCACGAGCTGTCGGGCGGACAGCGCCAGCGCGTCGGCATCGCCCGCGCGCTGGCGCTCGAGCCGTCGCTGATCGTTTGCGACGAGCCGGTCTCGGCGCTCGACGTGTCGATCCAGGGCCAGGTCATCAATCTGCTCGAGAGCCTGCGCGACCGCCATGAGCTGTCGCTGCTCTTCATCTCGCACGATCTCGCGGTCGTGCGGCACATCTGCGACCGCGTGGCGGTGATGTATCTCGGCAAGCTCGTGGAGCTTGCCGACCGTGACGCCATCTACGACGCGCCGCGCCATCCCTATACGCGGGCGCTGCTCGACGCCGTGCCGGTCCCCGATCCCGCCATCGAAGCGGCGCGCCGGCCGAGCCGCCTCAAGGGCGAGATCCCCTCCCCGCTCGATCCGCCGGCGGGCTGCGTCTTTCATACGCGCTGTCCGATCGCGACCGAGCGCTGCCGGCACGAGGTGCCCGTGCTGCGCGAGCTGTCGCCGGGGCATCATGCCGCCTGCCACAATATCGGCGGCGCCGCGGCATGACCCGCTATCTCGCCCATCGGCTTCTTCTGGCATTGCCGACGCTGCTCGGCGTCGCCGTGCTGATCTTCATCATGCTCCGCGTCGTGCCCGGCGACATCGTCGAGCTCAAGCTGCGCGGTGAAGGCGGCACTGTCACGCAGGACGTGGTAGAGCGCGAGCGCGCTCGACTCGGCCTCGACAAGCCGATTGCCGCGCAGTTCGGCGACTGGATGGTCGGGCTCGTCACGCTCGATTTCGGCAAATCGATGTGGACCGAGCGCCCCGTCGTCGACGAGATCAGCCTGCGCTTCAAGCTCTCGTTCGAGCTCGCTATCCTATCGATGCTGATCGCGGTGGCGGCGGCGTTGCCGCTCGGCACTGTTTCGGCGCTGCTGCGCGACACCTGGATCGACTACGTCGTGCGCTTCATCTCCGTCGCGGGACTCGCCATGCCCGCGTTCTGGCTGGGCATGCTGATGATCCTGGCGCTGCTGCATTTCTTCAATTGGCTGCCGCCGATTACCTTCATGCCGCTGTGGCAGGACCCGGTCGCCAATCTGTCGCAGCTGATCTGGCCGGCGCTGGCCGTGGGCTACCGCTACTCGGCGGTGGTGACGCGCATGCTGCGCTCCTCCATCCTTGAGGTCATGAACGAGGACTATGTCCGCACGGCGCGCGCCAAAGGCATGCGCGAACGCATTGTCATCGGCCGCCATGCCCTGCGCAATGCGCTGCTGCCGACCACCACGGTGGTCGGGCTGGAATTCGCCTTCCTCATCGGCGGCCTCGTCGTGACCGAACAGGTGTTCAACCTCAACGGCCTGGGGAAGCTCTTCGTCCAGGCGGTGACGCGCAACGATTTCACGCTGGTGCAGGGCCTGGTCATGCTCGTCGCTACGGTTTCCGTGCTGGTGAACCTCGCCGTCGACCTGCTCTACGCGGCGCTCGATCCGCGCATCCGCTACCGCTAGGCCGACATGCCAGCGCTCGAAACCACGACGTGGGCGGCGCCTTTGCGTCGCTCGGGTCGCGGGCTGCTGTTGTTTGCCCGCGCGCAGCCCTTGGGCGCCCTCGCGCTCGTCGCCATCTTGCTCATGCTCGTGGCCGGGGTCTTCGCCCGTCTCATCGCCCCCGCCGATCCCGTCGCCATCGATTTCACTGCGGTGCTGTCGCCGCCCTCCGCCGCGCATCCCTTCGGTACAGACAATTTCGGCCGCGACATATTGAGCCGCATCATCTACGGGGCGCGGACCGCGCTCATCATCGGCTTCACCTCGTCCTTCCTGGGCTGCACCCTTGGCACGCTCCTCGGCGTCGTCAGCGCCTTCTATGGCGGTCGCGTCGACCTTGCGATGCAGCGCTTCGTCGACATGCTGCTGTCGTTCCCGATCATCGTGCTCGCGCTCGTCGTGGTCGCCATGCTCGGCCGGCATCTCGTCGTCGGCATCGACGTGAACCTGCTGTTGGCAATCGCGATTCCCATCACCCCGCAAGTCGCGCGCGTCATCCGCTCCGCGGCGCTGTCGATCCGGGCCGCCGCCTTCATCGATGCGGCCCGCATCGCCGGGATCGGCAATACCCGCATCATCTTCCGGCACATGCTGCCGAACGTGATGGCGCCGTTCCTGATCATGCTGACCGCCTTCATCGCCCAGGCGATCCTGCTCGAGGCATCGCTCAGCTTCCTCGGCCTCGGCGTCTCCGAACCAACGCCAGCCTGGGGGCTGATGCTCGCCGGCAATGCCGTCGACTTCTATCGCGAGGCGCCGTGGATCATCATCTTCCCCGGCCTCGCCATCAGTGTCGCTGTGTTCGCCTTCAATTTCCTCGGCGACTCCTTGCGCGACTGGCTCGACCCGCGCTTCCGCGCCTAGGCCAGGTGCCGAAGCACGCGGCATATTTCTGCTTGAGCGCCTCGGTCTCGCGCTCCTGCGCCTCGGGATCGGGTTTCATCAGCTTGATCTGCGCGAGCGGTTGCCGGCCGGGCTTCAAAGCGATGTCGGGATGGAAGGAGCGCATGCCGCCGACATCGCTCATGAATTGCTGCGTCTCGCTGCCATGTGACGATCTCCGCCTGCCGCTCGGTCACCCCTGCCAAAAATAGGGGAGGCGGCGCGGGACGGCATTGACCACCGTCAATTCGAGCCTCCCGCACACCCGTCAATGTGCCATCAGCACTGGCAGGGTCATCGAGCGCAGCATGTCGCGCGTCGTGTCGCCCACGATCGTCTTGCGCAAGCGCGAGTGTCCATAGGCGCCCATGACGATGAGATCGCTGTCGCGGTCATTTGCGCGCGAGACAACGATGTTTGCGACGGGCAAATCCTTGCTCTTCGCCAGATCCAGCTTGGCGTCAACACCCTGTCGCGCGAGATGCCGGATCATGTCGTCGCCGAGCTCGGCGTCCTGCTCGGTCGCGGCATCGACCCACAACACGGTGACGGCGTTCGACGCGATCAGCAGCGGCAGGGCATCATGTACGGCTCGCGACGCCTCGCGGCCGCCGTTCCAGGCGGCCAGCACGTTCTCGCCGATATGCTCGAATTCACCGGCATAAGGCACGACCATGACAGGCCGCCCGGAGGCGAGGATGACGTCTTCTGGCGCAGCCAGCTCGACGAGCAGGCGCTCGGGATCGGGCTGGCCGAGGATGACGAGGTCGGCGGCACAGGCCAAGCGCGTGACCACTGCTTCGATCGACCCGGTCGCGGTGCGCCATTCGCCTGGAAGGCCCTCATCGGCCAACATCCTCATGAATCTCCCGTCTGGAGCACCCGCCTCCTCCGAGCCCGCGCCCGTGAGATAGGCATTGAACCGGTGCGCCAGATAGGCCGCCGCCCACAGGCGGATGCGACAGGAGGCGGTCATGTCGGCATGGACGAGAATGTCTTTGATGGGCACGGCACATCCTCTGGGCTGCTGGCGCAAAGGACGACAGTTTCACCCGCGGCGCCGCTCGGGTCGTTGATGCGGATCAACTCGGTCCGGTATCGCTCCGGTCGCTCGCTGGGTATCGCCGGTCGATCAGGCGCGTGCCGGAACTGGCATCCACGCGACGAAGCGCAGGAGAATAGCGGCACCGCTATAGACGAGCCCCAGCGCGCTCACCCCGGCCCAGCCGAAATGATGCCAAGCGAGGCCGCCGGGGCCTGGCGAATTGCTTGGCTTCAGCGGCTCGCGTCGACGGCACCCGCCGAGCGCACCGCCGCTCTCGCCATGGCGCCGGGCGTAAGCCGTTCATGCTGCGGCGCGGACCCTTTCGTTGGGTTGCTGGAACCGCTACCCTCGGCAGCGCTGGACCCCATATCCGCGGTCACCGGAAACCCCGCGGCGCCGCTAGTCCAGCTGTCCGTCGAGACGCTTGACGGCTCCGCCTTCCTTTAGCACTCTTATATTCAGAGTGCTAATCAGAAGGAGGTTTGCCATGGAATTCCGTCCCTTGCACGACCGCGTGGTGGTCCGCCGCCTCGAGCAGGAGGAAAAGACCGCCGGCGGGATCATCATCCCGGACACTGCCAAGGAGAAGCCGCAGGAAGGCGAGGTGGTTGCGGTGGGCCCGGGCGCGCGCGGCGAGGATGGCAAGATTAACCCGCTCGACGTCAAGGCCGGCGACCGGGTGCTGTTCGGCAAATGGTCGGGCACCGAGGTCAAGCTCGACGGCGAAGAGCTGATCATCATGAAGGAAAGCGACATCATGGGCATCGTCGAGGGGAAGCCCAAGAGCGTCAAGAAGGTCGCCTGAACCCTACCCGCCCAATTCCGGAGAGAGTGACAAACCATGGCTGCGAAAGACGTCAAGTTTCACGGCGACGCGCGCGAGCGGCTGCTGCGCGGCGTCGACATCCTCGCCAATGCGGTGAAGGTGACGCTGGGGCCCAAGGGCCGCAACGTCGTTCTCGACAAGTCGTTCGGCGCGCCGCGCATCACCAAGGACGGCGTGACCGTCGCCAAGGAGATCGAACTCGCCGACAAGTTCGAGAACATGGGCGCGCAGATGCTGCGCGAAGTCGCCCAGAAGACCAACGACACCGCAGGTGACGGCACCACCACCGCGACCGTGCTGGCCCAGGCGATCGTGCGCGAGGGCGTCAAGGCGGTGGCCGCCGGGTTGAACCCGATGGACCTGAAGCGCGGCATCGACACCGCGGTTGCGGCGGTGGTCGAGGACGTGAAGAAGCGCTCCAAGAAGGTCTCGACCAACGACGAGATCGCGCAGGTCGGCACCATCGCCGGCAATGGCGAGCGCGAGATCGGCGAGATGATCGCCAAAGCCATGCAGAAGGTCGGCAACGAGGGCGTGATCACGGTCGAGGAGGCGAAGAGCCTCGAGACCGAGCTCGACGTGGTCGAGGGCATGCAGTTCGATCGCGGCTATCTCTCGCCCTATTTCGTGACGAACGCCGAGAAGATGGTGTGCGAACTGGAGAATCCCTTCATCCTGCTGCATGAGAAGAAGCTCTCGGGCCTGCAGGCGATGCTGCCCGTGCTCGAGGCGGTCGTGCAGTCGGGCCGGCCGCTCCTGATCGTCGCCGAGGATGTCGAGGGCGAGGCACTCGCCACGCTCGTCGTCAACAAGCTGCGCGGCGGCTTGAAGGTCGCGGCCGTCAAGGCGCCGGGCTTCGGCGATCGCCGCAAGGCGATGCTCGAGGACATCGCTATCCTGACCGGCGGCCAACTCATCAGCGAGGATCTCGGCATCAAGCTCGAGAATGTCACGCTCGACATGCTCGGCAAGGCCAAGAAGGTGCGCGTCGAGAAGGAGAACACCACCATCATCGACGGCGCGGGCAAGAAGAAGGACATCGAAGGCCGGATTGGCCAGATCAAGGCGCAGATCGAGGAGACGACCTCCGACTACGACCGCGAGAAGCTCCAGGAGCGCCTGGCCAAGCTCGCGGGCGGCGTCGCGGTGATCCGCGTCGGCGGCGCCACCGAGGTCGAGGTGAAGGAGCGCAAGGATCGCGTTGATGATGCGATGCATGCGACCCGCGCCGCGGTCGAGGAAGGCATCGTGCCCGGCGGCGGCGTGGCATTGCTGCTCGCCACCAAGGTGCTGGCGAAGCTCAAGCCGGAGAACGACGACCAGAAGGTGGGCATCGACATCGTCCGCCGCGCGCTGCAGGCGCCGGTCCGGCTCATCGCCGAGAACTCCGGCGTCGACGGCTCGATCGTCATCGGCAAGCTGCTCGAGAGCAACAGCCCCAACCAGGGCTTCGATGCTCAGACCGGCCAGTATGTCGACATGCTGAAGGCCGGCATCATCGACCCGACCAAGGTCGTGCGCACGGCGCTGCAGGATGCGGCATCCGTCGCGGGGCTCCTCGTCACCACCGAGGCGATGGTGGCCGAGCGTCCGGAGAAGAAGGCCGCC
>DASWFH010000066.1:0-7982 GCA_036394355.1 Allostellaceae bacterium
GCTGATGTATCGCTGGGACCCGGAGCGGGCCATGCAGCTCATGGAGCGCGAGCGCGTCACCGGCTTCGGCGGCGTGCCGGCGATGGCGTGGCAGGTGATCGAGCATCCCGCCTTCGGCCGCTTCGATCTTGCGAGCGTCGACAGCATCGCCTATGGCGGCGCCCCCTCGGCGCCCGAACTGGTGACGCGCATCAAGGAGAGATTTCCCAAGGGCATGGCCGGCAACGGCTACGGTTTGACAGAGACGTCGTCGGTCACGTCGCAGAATGCCGCCGAGGACTATGAGCGCAAGCCCGACAGCGCCGGACTCGTCGTCCCGGTCTGCGACGTTCGCGTCGTCGATCCTGCCGGCGCCGACGTGCCGCAGGGCGAGATCGGCGAGCTCTGGGTCAAGGGGCCCAATGTGGTGAGGGGCTATTGGAACAAGCCGGAAGCGACGGCCGAGACCTTCACCGAGGGCTGGCTCCGCACCGGCGACCTCGTGCGCTTGGACGAGGAGGGCTTCCTCTACATTCTCGACCGGGCCAAGGACATGCTCATCCGCGGCGGCGAGAACGTCTATTGCGTCGAGGTGGAGAGCGCGCTCTACAGCCACCCGGCGATCATGGATGCGGCAGTGATCGGCATCCCCCACCGCGTGCTCGGCGAGGAGGTGGGCGCGGTGGTGCAGGTCAAGCCCGGCGCCGAGGTCGGCGAGGCCGAGCTGAAGCGTCACGTCGCCGCGCAGCTCGCCGCCTTCAAGGTGCCCGTGCGCATCGAGCTGCGCCAGGACCCGCTGCCGCGCAACGCCACTGGCAAGATCCTCAAGCGCGAGCTGCGCGCGCTGTTTGCCTGAGCAGGGATGCGAGCTGTGCCAATGCGGCGTTACGGTCCAGCGCATGCTTCGAGACGCCCGTTGCGCTCGCTTCTCAGCGCGAGAGCGGTGCGCAGCACGGCGTCTCGAAAGATGAGCGGGGAATGCAAGCGACGCACGAGCTATAACGGCGTTGTGGTCGGAGACGGCACTTCAACGGGAGGAGCGGATGGCGCAAACCCTCGGGCGCGAAGCGAACGCTTACGATCCGTCATGGCGCAATGCGGCCGGGCTGTCGCCGCCGTCGCCTGCCTTGCGGCGCAGGCGGCGCCGGCGCTTGCCGGGCCGCCCGATCCCGCCTGGGTGACCAGCATCGTCGAGGAGGACGATTTCTGGGCGCCGAACAACAAGGATCGCCACTACACGCACGGCGTCAGGATCGCCTTCACCTCGCCTGACGTGCACAGCCGGTTCTGGCAGGCGCCCTTCGACTGGATCGGCAGCTTCACGACGGCCTTCCCGAGCCAGGGTCCATCCCTCGCCGGCGGCGAGACGGTGGTGCGGCGCTACAACATCATCGCGCTCGGCCAGAACATGTACACGCCGCAGAATCCCGCGCTCGTCAATCCCGACCCGCACGACCGGCCCTATGCCGGCTGGCTCTATGGCGGGATCGGGCTGATCCAGGACACGCCCGGCAGCGCGGCCGAACCGGTCGACCGCTTCGACGGGCTGCAACTCACCCTCGGCATCGTCGGGCCCGGCTCGCTCGCCAACGCCATGCAGACGCATTATCACCTGCTGATCGACGTGGCGCCGTTCCAAGGCTGGCACGCGCAGCTCCACGACGAGCCGGCGGCCGATCTCTTTTACGAGCGCAAGTGGCGCCACCACGACGAGTCCGAGGGGGGCTGGGGCTGGGACGCCATTCCGCAGGCCAGTGCGCGCGTCGGCAATGTCTACGACTATCTGGCGGCGGGCGGCCTGTTGCGCGTCGGCCGCAATCTGCGCGTCGATTACGGGCCGCCGCATATCGACCTCAACACCGGCGCCGAATACCTCAACCTCGAGCGCCTGACCGCCGGCGATTGGGGCATCTATTTTTTCATCGGCGGGGAGGCGCGCGCCGTCGCCCACAACATCTTTCTCGACGGCAACGATTTCAAATCCAGCGCGCATGTGCAAAAGATCCCGGCGGTCGGCGACGCGGAGGTGGGCGCGGCCTTTTTCTGGTGGCATTTGCGGCTGGCCTATACCCTGATCTACCGCAGCCCGGAATTCATCCATCAGAACGGGCCCGACCATTACGGCTCGCTCAACCTGACGCTTCATCTGTCGTTCTGACCGGCAGGAATACAATGTCGCAAGCACGGACCATCGGCGGAGTGACGAAGATGGCGAGGGCTGACGCGCGACCCGCCCGACCGCGCGATGCTGCGAGCCTGATCCTGCTGCGCGACGGCAAGGCCGGGCTCGCGGTGCTGATCGGCCGGCGCGGCAAGGGCGCGCGCTTCATGCCCGGGCGCTATGTCTTCCCGGGCGGCCGCATCACGCTGGGCGACGCCCGTCCGTGGCAGGGCGAGGCGAGCGCGCCGGCCGACGTCACCGACCGCTCGTTCCTGGCGCTCAAGCGCGCGGCGCTGCGCGAGACCTTCGAAGAAACAGGTCTGGTCATCGGCCGGTCGGCGCCGGCGCGCGAGGACGGCGACGGTGCGCTGTCGGCGATCGAGCAGGCCTACCGCGCGCTGGGCGCAGCGCCGGCACTCGATCTGCTGCGCCTGGTAGGCCGCGCCATCACGCCGACCAATTCGCCGATCCGCTTCCACGCCCGCTTTTTCGTCGCCGATGGAAGCTGCGCGCGGGGCGAGCTCGCGCCCTGCGAGGAGCTCGACGACCTTCACTGGCATCCGGTCGAAGCGGAGCCGCCGGGCGCGATGCAGAATGTGACGCGCTTCATGCTGGACTGCGCGATCGCGGCCTGGCGCGGCGCCGCGCCGGCCGAGCCGCCGCTCTACTGGCATCGCGGCGACCGCACCCTGGTCCGCCATGGCAGCCCGGCGCGGTGACGCGCCCATGCTGCGCGAGCGCATCATCGACCAGTATGGCGAGGGCTGCCGCATCCGGCAGGTGCGGCGCACGCCGCGCTTCGCCTCCTCGCTCTTCGTCGTCGATTTTGTGCAGGGTGCGCGGCTGACCCGCATCCTGGGCGCGATCGGCCGGGACGGACAGCTTACCGAGCAATCCGGCATGGACCTGCTGCGCCCCGAGCGCCTCGTCTTTCTCTATGAGCGGCTGATGCTGCTGGCCTTCGCCGTGGTCGAGCGGCCCGTGGCGGCGCTGCTGCTCGGGCTCGGCGGCGGCGCCATGTGCCGGCACCTCGCGGCGTATCTCCCGGATTGCGCGGTCACCGTGGTGGAGCGCGACGGCGCGGTCATCGACCTGGCGCGGCGCTTCTTCCACGTCACGCACCCCATCCGCCGCGGCGACGCGCAGGACGTGGTGGCGGGCAGCGCCGGCGCCTATGACGTGGTGCTCGTCGACCTCTACGACGGCAGCGGCGTGTCGGGCGTCGAGCCGGGCTTCTGGCAGGATTGCACGCGCGCGCTGCGCCCGGGCGGCTGCCTCGCCGTCAACTGGGCCGCCTTCGTCGATGACGAGACAGCGCGCGAAGAGGCGAGGCGTATCGCCGCCGCCGCCGGCCGCTCGCTCTTCCTCGGCCCGCGCGCGCTCACCGAGAATGTCGTGCAGCTGGCGCCGCTCGGCGGCAAGCTCACCCCCGCCGCGCTCGCCGCGCGCTGGCGGGGTTTCGCCCTCGCCCACTATCTGCCGCGCGAGGACCGCGACGTGCTGAAGCGCTGCACCATCCGCGCCGAGTTTCCGGTGAAGAGCGACGCGCGGGTCACTGCCCGGTGAACCGGGCGGCGCGCTTCTCGACGAAATGCGCGACGCCCTCGCGGAAATCCTCGGTCTTGAAGCTGGCGCGCATCTCCTCGTTGGCGAGCTCGACCGCTTCGCCAAGCCCGCCGAGCAACGCCTCCCACACCTGCCGCTTCATCACGCGCATCGAGCGCGGCGAGACGGCGTCGGCGAGCTCGCGGGCGTAGTCGCGCACCTGTGCCATGAGTTCGGTCTGCGGCACCGCGCGGTTGACCAAGCCGATGCGCTCGGCCTCCGACGCCGAGACGCGGCGTGCCGAGAAAAGAAGGTCCATCGCATGGCCCGGGCCGACCAGGCGCGGCAGCAGCCAGGCGAGGCCATATTCGGCGATGAGGCCGCGGCGCGAGAAGGCAGTGGTGAAGATCGCCTCGCTGCCGGCGAAGCGCATGTCGCAATAGCAGGCGAAGACGAAGCCGAGCCCGGCCGCCGGCCCATTGACCGCGGCGATGACCGGCTTGGGGATCGCCGGGAAATAGCTGTAGCGGTGCTGGAAATCGGCGCGCACGGGGCCGCCGAGATCGAGCGGCGCCGGCGCTTCCGGCGGGATGCTTGCGCCGCTGCCGCCGGCGGCGCCAGCGAGGCGCTCCATATCCGCGCCGGCGCAGAAGCCGCGCCCGGCGCCGGTGAGGATGATGACGCGCACCGCCGCATCGCGCGCCGCCGCCTCCATCGCCTGGCGCAAACCGGTCCCCATCTCCGCGTTGAAAGCATTGAGCCGGTCGGGCCGGTTCAGCGTGACGGTGGCGATGCGACCCTTGACTTCGTAGCGCACGACGGGCTCGGCCATAACGTCCTCCCATTCATTTGTGCTTTGCCCAAGAGCATAGCCGACCCGCTCGCAGCGGCGCCACCGGGTTGCTAAGGTCGCGCGATGAGCTTACCCGCCGAGAGCGCGGCCGAGCGGCGCTGGAATCTCGCGGCGGCGATCTCGAGCGTGACGGTGTTCGGCATGGGCATCGGCCTGGGTGGGCCGCTGCTGTCGCTCGTGCTGGAGGGGCGCGGGGTCGAAGCCACGCTCAATGGGCTCAACGCCGCCTCGACCTTCCTCGGCGTCATCCTCGGCCCGCTGCTGACGCCGCGCGGCGTCGGCCGCTTCGGCATCCGGCGCTTCCTGCTCGGCTGCCTTGCCATCGACATCGCGCTGTTCCTGCTGATGAAGGTCGTCGACAGCATCGGCGCATGGTTCCTGCTGCGCATCGCGCTCGGCATCGTCGGCTCCAGCATCTTCACGACCACCGAGGCGTGGATCAACCTGCTCGCCGACGCCACCGGGCGTGGGCGCATCCTCGGCCTCTACATCGCCTCGCTCTCGGCCGGGTTCGGCATCGGCCCGCTGCTGCTGTCGCTCACGGGCACCGCAGGCTGGACGCCGTTTATCGCCGCCAGCCTGATCGTCGCCGTTGCCGCCATCCCGCTGCTTGCCGCCGGCGACGGCACGCGCGACCTCGGCCGCGCGCCCGCGCAAAGCCCGCTCACGGTCTTCGTCAACGAGCCCATCCTCATCTTCACCGTCGCGCTGTTCGGCCTTTATGAGGCGGCGATCATGACGCTGCTGCCGATTTGGGGCGTGCGCATCGGGCTCGGCGAAAAGCTCGGCGCCGCGACCGTCTCGGCGATCTATTTCGGCGCCATCGCGCTGCAGGTGCCGATCGGCTGGCTGTCCGACAAGATCGAGCGCCGCGCGGTGCTGCAGCTGTGCGCCGCGGCAGGCCTGGCCGGCGCCGCGCTGCTGCCGCTCGTCGCCGGCACGACGCCCGTGCTCTTCGCGGTGCTGTTCCTGTGGGGCGGGTTCGCCACCGCGATCTACCCGGTCGCACTCGCCATGGCCGGCGAGCGTTATCGCGGCGCCGAACTGGTCAGCGTCAACGCCGCGATCGTCATGGGCTACGGGCTGGGCGCGCTGGTCGGGCCGGTATTGGGCGGCGCGGCCATGGATGCGTGCAGTCTGCAGGGCCTGCCGGCGCTGCTGGCGCTGCTCTTCGCCGTCCTCGCCGCGACGACCTTCGCTCGCCGCCGTTGACAAGCGCTTGTGGAGAACGCGACGGCGCTCGGCGAAGCGGCCGCCAAGCCACAGCGCCAACCGGCGGGATTGGTCGACCGGGCCCGGCGATCGGGGTGGCCGGGCCCGGCCGTCTTCACCCTTGCTCGCGCGGTCGCCGCGCTGGGCTCGGCGCGCGCCGCGCAAGCGGAGGGGAAGTCCTGGAACGGGGTCGTGGCATTGCCTGGCGGGTCGCAAGATCCGGGCCAGCGACGGACCACATCCGCTGTCCCCGGTTTTCGCGCCCCTGTGCGGCGGGAGCCGCGTACTTGCGCGCAGCCGCTGATATTTTCTGGGTCGCGGCCGCCCAAAAACCGGGCACGCGCTGCGGTTGACCATAATTGCGGCAGGTTGCGCAGATCCTGTGCCGCTCGCCGCGCGGCGCGCGCCGGGTCTTTTAACGCAAGCCTCTGACAAGCTTGCCATTCGCGTCGCTCGCCGGAGTGGCCCCGGTTTTGCTAGGGATGTGCCGTAACCCCGAAGCGACTTCGCCAAGGAGTGAGAAGAATGCGGTTCGCGCCGGTCCGGCATCGCCTGCCGCTCGCCGCCGTCCTCTGCGTCGTATCCCTTGTCTCGATCCTCGCCACCGCGCCCGCCTGGGCGCATTTCGGCAGCGCCATTGGCGGCGGCTGGCGCGAGGGCTTCGCGCATCCCTTCTCCGGCCTCGACCACGTCGTGGCGATGATCGCGGTGGGCTTGTGGGCGACGCAGATGCCGCGCCCGGCCCTGTGGCTGCTGCCGGTGATCTTTCCGCTGTTCATGGCAGTCGGCGTGAGCCTGGTCCCGGCAGGCGTGGCGCTTCCCGGTGCCGAGGATGGCACCGCCATCTCCGTCGCCGTACTCGGCGTGCTGCTCGCGGTAGCGGCGCGGCCGCCGCTTGCTGTCGGTGCGGCGGTAACGGCGCTGTTCGGATTGGTCCATGGCTCTGCGCATGGCGCGGAGATGCCCGAGACGGCCGCGCCGCTGCTGTACGGCGCCGGGCTGATCACCGCCACCATGGCGCTGCAGCTGGCCGGCATCGGCATGGGGTTGCTGGCGCGGAGCGCCATCGGCCAGCGCGTGCTGCCGATCGGCGCCGCCGCCATCGCCGGCATCGGCATCACGCTGGTGCTGGCGCTTTAAGCACTACTGCGTTCGCTGCGGCGCATTGAAGCGATCGCCCTGATTTAGCACGCGCCGCCCGGGGGCGGGCGATCGAGCGCCGTGGCGCTCGACGGCTTGTCGCCGGCGGGCGTCGCGCGCCGTTCCGACGCGGTCCTGCCCCTCCTTGCGCACCCGACCTCCTCGCTGGGAACGACTCGCTTGCCGACCACCCGCCCGTCGCTTGCACCGGAGCATGATGGCGGGCGCGGCCGTCGCGACGCCTCGGCACCAAACAGCCAGTCCATGAAATTCAGGGTGCGGTCTGCCGGGGTCGCGGTCGCCCCCGTCGCGGCCCTGAACCCGTAGGCCGGCCCGCGCGCAAGGCGATATCGGCCGAGGGTATGCCGATCGCCTCGAGTTGCTGCTTTGCTGCCGCCGCGCCCGCCAGCGAGGCAAAAAGCGCGACGAGCGTGCGCTGTGCCCATCGCGCCAATCCCTGGCCGTCCTTGGCGAACGCATACGGCCCGAACCGGACGCTGGCCGCACCATTCCCGACGAGCAGTCTGATTCCATTCGGAAAAAGTCTCTGCCGGAACGTCGGGCAGCGTCACCGCGACTGGCAAATCTGGCGGGGATCGCTTCGGCGACGGACTACCTCGATCAGGTTATTGCAAATGGTTCTCATTTGCATTATCAGTTCCAAGCGCTTCGCAGCACCGGCTGCGGGCAACCGGAGGCAAATGATGCGACGATTGTTGCCGAGGCTGGTTCTGCTCTTCCTGCTCGCTCTGTGCGGTCCGCTGCCCGCACAAGCCGAGGAAGGCACCTACACCCTCACCATCAAGGACCACCGCTTCGCGCCGACCGAGCTCGAGATCCCCGCGGACAAGAAGATCACGCTCATTGTCAAGAATCTCGATTCCACCCCGGAGGAGTTCGAGAGCCTCGAGCTGCATCGCGAGAAGGTCGTCACCGGCGGCCAGGAGATCACCGTCTATATCGGCCCCCTGCGGCCGGGCCGCTACGAGTTCTTCGGCGATTTCAACCCGCAGACCGCGCGCGGACACATCGTCGCGAAATAGGCAGGCATCCCATGCTCGGCACCGCCATCATCGTCTTCCGCGAGGTCCT
>DASWFH010000067.1:0-4871 GCA_036394355.1 Allostellaceae bacterium
AAAGCGGGAACCCAGGGGCCGCCGGCACGTCGCTCGCCCTGGGTCCCCGCTTTCGCGGGGACGACGGGAATGGAATCAATGGCGCGCAGCTAGCCCAATAGCGGCGCTGGTGCAGCGCTGGCGCAGTCATGGTGCGCGGCATGGTCCACTCGTTAGCGCTGCTGTAGCGGATCGCGCCGCGACCTGTAGCACTCGCGGCGCAAAGTATAGGTTTCACGTGATACATCGAGGCGTGCGATGCCGCGGATTCCGCGGCATTGGCGCGATCCTCGGGTGAGCCGTGCCCGCCGGCGGCCGCGCCCGGCCGCGTTCCCAGATGGTGCAAGCTGTAGCACTCGGCCGGTCGCCACCGGCCCGCTGCGCCTCAGGCGGCGCGGCCGGACGCGGCCTGGCGGAAGCGCGTCAGGCTGCCGGCATGCATGACCTTGCCGGGGAGCGGGTGGCCGACGATCGCCTCCGCCATGCGCGCGCACTCGATGAGCGCATCGAGATCGACGCCGGTGGCGATGCCCATCTCCTCGCACAGGAAGACGAGATCCTCGGTGCAGATGTTGCCCGCCGCGCCCTTGTGGCCGGCGAAAGGGCAGCCGCCGAGCCCGGCGCAGGAGCTGTCGAAATGCGCGACGCCCAGCTGCAGCCCGGTCAGCGCGTTGGCCATGCCGGCGCCGCGCGTGTCATGGAGATGGAGCGCGATGGGGAGATCGGGCCAGCGCTCGCGCACGGCGCCGATGACGCTGGCGATGGCGTTCGGGTTGGCCCAGCCGACGGTGTCGGCGAGGCGCATGGTGTCGAGGGTGACGCCATATTCCTGCGCCAGGTCGAGCAGCATGCCGACGCAATCGCGCACCCGCTCGGGCGCGATCGCGCCCTCGAAATTGCAGCCGAACGCGGTCATGACGATCGCCGAGGTCACGGGAATGCCGTGGGCGCGGTAATAGTCGAGCGCGCGGCGCTGCTCGGCCAAGGTCTCGGCCGTGTTCTTGTTGGTGTTGCGGATCGAGAAGGTCTCCGACGCGCTCATCTGCAGGCTGCCGGCGATGTCGAGCGGCGTCTTCACCGCGCGCTCGAGGCCACGCAGGTTTAACCATATCCCCGTGTAGCGCACGCCGGGGCGGCGGCGGATCGCGCTCGCCACCTGCTCGGCATCGGCCTGGCCGGGGACGCGGCGGGGATCGACGAAGGAGACGCATTGCACCTCCTTGAGGCCGGTCTCGGCCAAGGCCTCGATGAAGCGGACCTTGTCGGCGGTGGCGATCGGCCCCGGCTCGATCTGGAAGCCCTCGCGCGGGCCTTCCTCGTGGATGTCGACGGTCTTCGGCAGATCGGCCATGGTCCTGCTCCCGATGCTCGCAGCCGGCTCGCGCCATCATACCGCGCCAGGGCGCCGCAGCCACAACACCATGTGTTAACGATTGCGCGCCCACCATGGTCGCCTGGCATCGCTTCGGGCGGTAAACGGCATGGGCAACAGCAGCAAGGGCAAGCACGCGGCGGCGGGCGGCGACCTGTCGGATACCGCGCCCCTGACCAAGCTCTTCGACGCGCTGGCCGGCCAGAGCGGCGGCAAAGTGCATAACGCGCGCACGGTGAAGCTGCTGTCCTCGGGCCTCGCCAAGATGAGTCAAAAGCTGGTGGAGGAGGCCGCCGAGGTCGCCATCGATGCCGTGCGCGAGCGGCGCGAGGGCGTTGTCATCGAGAGCGCCGACCTGCTTTACCACCTCGTCGTCTTGTGGTTCGCGCTGGGCATCGATCCCGCGAGCGTGTGGGCGGAAATGGGCCGCCGCGAGCAATTGTTCGGCCTCGCCGAGAAGCCGCCGAAGTCGCGTCCCTGAGGGTCGCGGGCACTGTCTTTTTTTGCACTGCAGCAAACGCGGCCCTCTCAAAGTCGACGGCGTTGCCAGCACGGCGGCAGGGCGGCGCGCGCGAGAATTTCGCCGATCCGCGGCAATTACTGCAACGGCGCAGGATGAAATAAAGTTAATGCTCGTTGTCGCGCGCGTGCCGCGAGCGCGCTCGCTCTTTTGCCGATACAGCGCGGGCGAATCGGCTAGACTCGCGCGGCCAGCACGGTAGGATCGGGCGGTACCGTTGTAGTGGCACGCACATTATGGGCGACATCAGCATATCACATGACGCCGGCGCCGGATGCGCACGGCTTTTGCCGGAGCGCAGCCGAGATTGCAGCCGGCCGGCGCATCCATCCGTCCCACGACCGACGCTGCGGCCGGTGCGAGGTCGCGCCTTGGCGCTCGGCTTGGCGCTGTTGCTGGCAGCGTGTGCGTCGCCGCGCCCGGCGGCCACCGGCGCCGCGGCGCCACGGCCGCCCCTGCCGGTGCGCGGAACGCTGTCGGAGACCGCGGTGGCGGCGCCGGCGCCGCTCGACGCCGACGCCGGCGCGCGAGAGGGACGGGGAGCGGGCCCGCTCGTCTCCCCGGGCACCGGCGTGTTCGTCGCAGCGCCTGCGGCACGCGCCGCGCGCGTCGACGTCGCGCCCGATGGCGATGTGAGCTTCAACTTCGTCAATGCCGATGTTCGCGAAGTCGTGCGCGAGATCCTCGGCAATCAGCTGCATCTTAACTATGTCATCGACAGCAAGATTCAGGCGATGATCACCGCGCAGACCGGTGGCCCGGTGCCGCGCGAGGCGGTGCTGCCGACCTTGGAAAGCGTGCTGCGCGCGAACGGCCTGGCGCTGGTGCAGGTGAACGGGCTCTATCGCGTGCTGGCGATCGAGGACGCGGCGAAATCGAGCGCCGGCACGGTGGCGGCGCGCGGGCAGGCGGGCTATGCCGTGCGCGTCCTGCCCTTGCATTTTGTCTCCGGCAACGAGATCAAGGGCGTGCTCGAGCCGTTTCTGCCGCCGGGCAGCGTCCTCCAGGTCGATGCCGCGCGCAACTTGCTGATCATCGCCGGGGCGGGTTCCGATATGGACGGATTCGTCGATCTCGTGCGCCAGTTCGATGTGGATTGGCTCACCGGCACCTCCTTCGCGCTCTATCCTCTGCGGGTCGGTAACGCCAAGGACGTCGCCGGCGAGCTCGAAGCGATCTTTGGTGAAGGCGGATCGGGTGCCTTGGCGGGGCTGGTGCGCATCATGCCCATCGAGCGCTTGAACGCGATCCTCGTGATCTCGCCGCACCAGGCCTATCTCGGGCAGGTGAAGACCTGGGTCGACCGGCTGGATTACGGCGACGACCAGACGACGCCGCGGGTCTTCGAATACCACGTGCAGAACAGCCGCGCCGCCGATCTCGCCGCGGTGCTGACCCAGCTGCTCTCCTCGGGCTCGGTGAGCACCGTCCAGCCCGAGGTCGCGCCCGGCATGAAACTGGTCGACATGAGTTCGCAGCAGGGCATGGGCGGTGCCGCCGGTGCTGCCGGCCTTGGCGGATTGCCGGGAACCAGCTCGACGCTGCCGACCGGCTCGATGCCGGGCTCGGCCACGGGCGGCGCCGGCTTGCCGTCGGCGGGCACCGGGACCGGGCTGGGGATGGGGACGGGCAGTCAGACCCCGAGCGCCCGCCGGCAGCAGACGGGCAGCCTCTCCGATCGCCAGCAGGCGCTCCAGCCCGGCCTGCGCGGCGGCGGCGGCGCCAACGACCTGCAAACGCCGTCGGTGCGCATCGTCGCCGACGAGAAGAACAACGCGCTCGTCGTCTACGCGAGGCCGCGCGACTACCGCATGATCGAGGAGGCCATCAAGCGGCTCGACGTCGTGCCGCTGCAGGTGCTGATCGAGGCGACCATCGCCGAGGTGACGCTCAACGACAATCTGCAATATGGCCTGCAGTGGTTCTTCAGCCAGGCCGCGAGCCGGATCGAGCTGAACAACGGCGTACCCGGGGCCAGCGCTGCCACGACGGCGGCGGGCGCGGCGGCGGGCGCGCTCAGCCTGTCGGGCGTCGACATCAGCCCGGCTTTCCCGGGCTTCAACTACCTGGCCGGCGGCGGAAAGATCAAAGTCATCCTCAACGCCCTCTCGACCTTGACCCAGGTGAATGTCGTCTCGTCGCCGGAGGTGCTTGTGCTCGATCACCAAACCGCGGCGCTCCAAGTCGGCGATCAGGTTCCCGTCATCACGCAGAGCGCGCAAAGCGTGCTCACCAGCGGCGCCCCGATCGTCAACAGCGTGCAATACCTCAATACCGGCGTCGTGCTGCAGGTCACGCCGCGCGTGAACTCGAGCGGCCTCATCACGCTCGACATCGATCAATCCGTTAGCGACGTGGCGAAGACGACGACGTCGACGATCGACTCGCCGACCATCACGCAGCGGCGGATCGTCACCTCCGCCGTCGTGCAGGATGGGGAAACGATCGCGCTGGGCGGCCTCATCATCGACAACCAGACGAACGGGCGCAGCGGCGTTCCGCTGCTGTCGAGCATTCCCCTCATCGGCCCGCTGCTGTTCAGCTCCACCACCAAGAGCAACGCCCGCACCGAGCTGCTGGTGATGCTGACGCCGAAGATCCTGCGCAACGCGCAGGAGGCGCGCGCCACGACCGACGAATTGCGCAACCGCATGCGCGCGGTGAAGCCGCTTGAGCTGCGGGTTCACTAGCGCCGGCAAGCAGCGCGAGCGCGGCATCGCGCTGCTCGTCGTCGTCTGGGTGCTTGCGCTGCTCGCGGTCCTCATCGTCGGGTTCAGCGGCGACGCCAGGACGGAGCTTCTGCTCGCGCGCAACAATTATGAAAGCGCCGGGGCACGCGCGATCGCCGATACCGGCGTGTCGCTGGCGATTTTCGGCGTTCTCGATCCCATGCCCGAGACGCAATGGCCCGCCGATGGGCGACAGCGCGTGCTGCGCTATGCCGACGGCACGATCCGCGTCAGCGTGCAGGACGAGGGCGGCAAGATCGACCTCAATGCC
>DASWFH010000068.1:0-11806 GCA_036394355.1 Allostellaceae bacterium
ACGCCGAGCACGGGGAAGGCGGTGTGCGCGCCGACCAGCGGCGACATGTCCAATCGCCCGACCTGCGGGTAGAGCAGGTTCTCCGGCGTCGGCTCCTTCTCGCCCGCGAGCAGCTTCGCGCGGTCGACGATCTGCAGCACGCCGCCCTTGTTGGTGCCGTAGCCGAAATAGACGCGGTTGCCCTTGGGGCCGGTCGAGATCGGGCCGTGCAGCTCGGTCGGCACCGGCTCCTCCGTGGCGCCGGGCTGTTGCCCGACCAGGCCGAAATCGCGCACCCACATGCCGTGGCGCGGGTCGGAGAGGTCGAGGATCGCGGTCATGCGGCCGACGCGCCAACCCGGCTTGCCGGAGACGAGGAAGGCGATGCCGGTGTCGCATTCCCACCAGTTCTTGTGTGTACCCTTGACCCCCGCGATGCGCGTCAGCAGCGCCGGGTTCGCCGGGTCGGTGGTGTCCCACACCTCATGCGCGGAATTGCCGAAGGTGCGCAGCATGTAGGTCTTGGCGGGATCGCCCTTGGGCAGCGTCTTGCCGTCGCACACGCGCACCATCTGCGCGCCGCCCTGCTCATAGGTGCCGGGCTCACCGGGGATGTGGTGCAGGTATTTCGGGTGGCGCGGGTCGGTCACGTCGACCAGCGAGGTGCCGTTGCTTTCTTTCTGTCCGGTGAGCGCGTTGAGCGGCATCGGCTCGGCATCGGTGCCGCCGTGATGGCCGATATAGGCGATCCAGCGCCCGTTCTGCTCGTGGATGGTCGGCTGATAGGCGCTGCGGCCCTGCAGGTCGTCATAGCCGACCAGCGCCATGTCCTTGGCCTCGGGCTTGTCCTGCGCCAGGACAGGGGAACCCACGAGCGCCAATGTGGCGACGCCGGCCATCACGCATATCCTCATGACGCAATCCTCCCCGATCTTCGAAGGACGCAACCTCGTTTTGCAACCTCTAGCAGGCCCCCTCCCGCCCCGCCCTGTCAACCGTCAGCGCGTTGCCGGGAGGGCACGGCGACCAGCTCCGGCGTGCGCACATGCTCGGGGCGGAAGCCGATGCCGACGAGGCGCGCGGGGAGGCGGCGCAGGACGTGCCAGCGGCGCAGCAGCCGGAGCGCCAGCGGCAGCGACAGCGGCCCGGTGCTGCCGAGCACGCGGCTGATGACGCGGTCCTGGATCAGCAGCTGCACGCGCTGGATGAGGCGCGTCGGCAGCTCGCGCCGACGCTGCACCTGATCGAGCGTCTCGTCGCCGATGTCGCCGCCGCCGCGCAGGCGCGGCACCAGGATGTTGGCGGCGGCGACCGCATCCTGGATGGCGAGGTTGATGCCGACGCCGCCGATCGGCGACATGGCGTGCGCCGCGTCGCCGATGCACAAGAGGCCCGGCCGGTGCCAGCGGCGCAGGCGGTCGACAGCGACGGTGAGCAGCTTGATGTCGCTCCAGTCGCGCAGCTCCTCGAGCCGCGCGCGGTCGAGCGCGGCGAGCCGGGCGATCTCCTCGCGCAAGGCGGGGAGGCCGCGCTCGCGGATCTCCTCGAAGCCGCCCTTGCGGATGACGAAGGCGCATTGCCAGTAATCGCCGCGGTCGAGCATCACCAGGATGCGGCCGGTGTCGATGCGGCCCAGCGTCTGCGGCGGGTCGTCCGCGTGCTTGGAAATACGCATCCACAACACGTCGATAGGCGCGCCGAGATCGATGATCTCGAGCCCGGCCTTCTGCCGCAGCGTCGAATGGCGGCCATCGGCGCCGATGACGAGGCCGGCGCGGATGTGCAGCGCGCCGCGCGGCGTGGCGGCGATGACGCCGGCGATGCGCCCGTCCTCGGCGATGAGGTCGCTCGCCGCGCACTCCATCTCCAGGCGGAACGAGGGATAGCGCCGCGCCTGCGTGGCGAGGAAATCGAGGAAGTCCCATTGCGGCATGAGGGCGACGAACTTGCAGCGCGTCGGCAGATGCGAGAAATCGGCGATGACCAGGCGCTCGATGCCGATCTGGGCTTCGAGTTGCCTCACCTCGTTGTGCGGCCGCTCGAGGAAATCGTCGAGCAGCCCGACCTCGTACAAGACCTCGAGCGTCGAGGGATGGATCGTGTCGCCGCGGAAGTCGCGCAGGAAATCGCCGTGCTTCTCCAGCACGACGGTATCGACGCCGGCGCGGGCGAGGAGAAAGCCCAGCATCATCCCCGCCGGCCCGCCGCCGACGATGCAGCAGCGGGCGGCGAGCGCGGCGGCCGCGGGGACGATCTGGTCCATTGCCTGCTCCGTCCGGTGGTGGCGTCAGTATATACGGCGGACGCGGGTTCCACGCCGCCGTCGCCGGACTCGACGCCGCGCGCATTCCGCAGCCTGCGGCGAAGCTGCGGCCTGCGCCGTCGCGACGCCCGCTCCGAAAGAGGGATGTTTCCGCTCTTGCATCGCCGCACTGGCTGGACCATTATCATCGGCATGAACCTTGTAGCCAAACTCATGTGTCGCAAGCGCTGGCATTTCGCGTCGCCGGCGTGCGGCCGCATTTGGCTCCGAGGGGAGAGGAAGACCTAGACCCCACGCGAATGCCACGATGCCAAGCCGCCCGCGACAAGCGAGGCGGCTTTTTCATTGCCCGCCTCGCCCGCCGCGGAACGGCCAGGAGGTTCGAACATGTGGAGCGAATGGCTGGCGAGAACCCTGCGCCCGCGCCCCGCCGAGGTGACGGCGACGCGCGCCGCCGCGCCGCCGCGACGCGACCAGACCGGCATGGACGATGTGCGTCCTTCGACTCGCGAGCTTGCGCTCGCGGCTCAGGAAGAGGAAAGAGACAGTCTCGCGGCGGATGTTTGATGCCACACCCGTCTCCCCTCATCTTGCGCCGTCGAAGGATGCCGCTTGCTCAGCGCTTGCGCGCGACGATGTGGAAGAGGTGCCAGTGCTTGGGCTTGCCGTAGGGGGTGGTGGTATCGGTTTCCTCTTCTTCCAGCATCTCGACGGCGAAGCCCTGCAGCAGGCGCTCGATGTCGCGGCGCGCGAGGTGGGTGATGCCGGGCTCGCCGCGCCATTCGTCGCGCTCGCCGAAGAGCTGGCCAGCAAAGCGCCCGCCCGGCGCGAGCGACCGCTCGACCTTCGCCCACACTTCGGGAAAGCGCTGCGGCGGGCAGAGCGGCAGCGCGAAGCTGGCATTGACCAGGTCGACCGTGGGCCAGGCCGCGTCCTCGAAGCGCGTGCAGCGCGTCTCGAGCGCGGCGCCCGGCGGCAGGTCGGGCCGCGCCAGCAGCCGCGCGATCGCCGCCGCCTCGGCGTCGATCGCCAGCACGCGCCAGCCGCGACGCAGCAGCGCGATGGTGTCGCGCCCCTCGCCGCAGCCGAGATCGACCGCGCTCCGTCCGCTCGCATCGCCGCCGAAGCGCTCGAGCGCGGCGAGCAGCGTCTGCCGCGGCGGCCGTCCCGCCATGCGCTCGTAATATTCCCGCCAGTCGCTGTCGCGCTCGCTCGCCATCGCGACAGTCTAGTCCAGGCGATGAGCAAGTCACCAATCGACCCCTCACCCCGACCCTCTCCCGCAAGGGGAGAGGGGGCAGGCGCAATTGAATCGCGCCAGTGCGGTGCCTAGAGTGGCGGCATGCTCGTTCGGGTCGGCGCTGCCGTCGCGCTTCTGTGCTGGTCGCTCGCGCCCGCGTCGGCCGCGGCGACGCGCACTGTCACCGACGGCGCCGGGCGGCAGGTGCAGATTCCAGCGCATATTGAGCGCGTCTTCGCCGCCGGCTCGCCCGCCGCCATCACACTCTTCACGCTGGTGCCGGACAAGCTGCTCGGCTGGACCGGGCCGCTCAATGACGAGGAGAAGGCCTATCTGCCGGCGCGGGCGGCGGCGCTGCCGGTGCTGGGCCGCCTCACCGGCCGCGCCAACACCGCCAATGTCGAGAGCGTGCTGGCGGCCAAGCCCGATCTCATCGTCGATCTCGGCGATGTCGACCCGACGCATGTCTCGCTCGCCGAGCGCACGCAGGCGCAGACCGGCATCCCCTATCTCATCTACGACGGCAAGCTCGACCGCACGCCCGAGCTCTACGCGGCGCTGGGCGACGCGCTGGGCGAGCCGCAGAAGGCGCGCGAGCTCGCCGACTATTCGCGGCGCGTGTTGGCCGAGCTGCGCGACGGCATGGCGCGCGTCGGCGCCGTGCATCGCCCGCGCGTCTATTACGCGCGCGGGCCCGACGGGCTCGAGACCGCGCTCAAGGGCTCGATCAACGCCGAGATCCTCGATTATGTCGGCGCCGAGAACGTCGCCGCTTCGGCCGACCGCCACAACCTCGCCACCGCCTCGCCCGAGCAGATCCTCGCCTGGGACCCCGAAGTGATCGTCACCCTCGACGAGCGCTTCTATCGCGCGGTCTGGGCCAGCTCGGTGTGGCAGGGCGTCAAGGCGGTACGCGACAAGCGTGTCTATCTCGCGCCTTCGGCGCCCTTCCCGTGGTTCGACGAACCGCCGGCGGTGAACCGGCTCATTGGGCTGCGCTGGCTCGCATCGCTGCTCCACCCCGAAATCTTCGGCGGCGACCTGCGCGAGACCGCCGGCGATTTCTACGCGCGCTTCTATCACGTGCATCTCAGCGAGCCGCAGCTCGACCATTTGCTGCGGCCCGCGCTATGAGAAGCGGCGGGCTGCTGCGGCTGGGATTGCCGTCGCTGGCGCTGCTGCTGCTGTTCGTGGCGTCCTTCGCCGTCGGGCGCTTCCCGGTCGCGCCGCATGATCTGCTCGCGGTGCTCTGGGCGAAGCTCTCGGGCGGCCCGAGCGGCGTGCCGCCGGCGGTGGAGACGGTGGTCTGGCAGATCCGCCTGCCGCGCATCGCCGCCGCGGCGCTGATCGGCGCGGCGCTCGCCGCCGCCGGCGCGACATATCAGGGCCTCTTCCGCAATCCGCTGGTCTCGCCGGACATCCTCGGCGTCGCCGCCGGTGCGGGGCTGGGCGCCGTGCTCGGCATCTTCCTGTCGCGCTCGGTCGTGGTGGTGCAGGCGTTGGCGTTTCTCGGCGGGCTCGCCGCGGTGCTCGTCGTCTATCTCGTCGGCGCCGCCATGCGCGGGCGCGACCCGGTGCTGGTGCTGGTGCTGGCCGGCGTCGCCATGGGCACGCTGCTGGGCTCGGCGATCTCGCTCGTCAAAGTCTTCGCCGATCCGTACAACCAGCTGCCGGCCATCACCTTCTGGCTGCTCGGCAGCCTGACGGCGATCACCCTCTCCGATCTCCTGCCGATCCTGCCGGTGATCCTGGTCGGGCTGCTGCCGCTCTATCTGCTGCGCTGGCGCATGAACCTGATGTCGCTGGGCGACGAGGAGGCGCGCGCGCTCGGCGCCGAGACGCGGCGCCTGCGCGCCGTCTTCATCGCCGCGGCGACGCTGATCACCGCGGCCTCGGTCTCGGTGTCCGGCATCATCGGCTGGATCGGGCTCATCATCCCGCATGCGGCGCGGCTCCTCGCCGGGCCGGAATTCTCGCGCCTGCTGCCGGCGGCGATGCTGCTGGGCGCGGGCTACCTGCTCGCCGTCGACACGCTGGCTCGCACCATGGCGGCGATCGAGATTCCCATCGGCATCCTCACCGCCTTCATCGGCGCGCCGTTCTTCCTGTGGCTGCTGGCGAGCGGGCGGCGGGGCTGGCAGTGATGCTCAGCGCCGACAATCTCGCCTTCGGCTATCGCGGCAAACCCGTCGGCAGCGGCGTCAGCATCGACATCCGCGCCGGCGAGGTGCTGTGCCTGCTCGGCCCCAATGGCGGCGGCAAGACCACGCTGATGAAGACGCTCTTGGGCCTGCTGCCGCCGCTTGCCGGCGCCGTCCGGCTCGACGGCGTCGATGTGGCGGCGTGGCCGCGCAAGCGCCTGGCGCGCGTCGTGGGCTATGTGCCGCAGGCGCATGCCGCGTTCTTCCCCTTCGCCGTCAGCGACATCGTGCTGATGGGGCGCAGCGCCCATGTCGGGCTCTTCGCCGCGCCGTCGCGCCACGACCGCGCCGTCGCCGCGCGCGCGCTCGAGACGCTCGGCATCGGCCATCTGCACGACCGCATCTATACCGAGATCAGCGGCGGCGAGCGCCAGCTCGTGCTCATCGCCCGCGCGCTGGCGCAGGAGCCGCGCATCCTCGTCATGGACGAGCCCACCGCGAGCCTCGATTTCGGCAACCAGCTGCGCGTGCTCGGCCGCGTCGCCGCGCTGGCGGCATCGGGCATGGCGGTGGTGCTGTCGACGCATGATCCCGACCATGTGTTCCTGTGCGGCGACCGCGTCGCGCTCTTGCATGGCGGCGGCATGGCGGCGATCGGCGCGCCCGAGGCGGTGATCACGCCGGCGGCGCTGAAGCGCCTCTACGGCGTCGACGTGCAGGTGGTCGAGCTGCCCGGCCAGCAGACGCGCACCTGCGTGCCGGCGGTGGAGGGGCTGCGGCGGCCGCGGCCGGCCGCGCCGTGACGCCTTGGCCCGCGGCCGGGACCGCTTTGAGCCAAAATAGCCTGAACGAAAAGCCCCGCCGGGGTGAACCGGCGGGGCTGCTTGCTGTCGGAGGCATGGAGACACCATGCTTGCGATCAGTCTAGGCGGCGATTTCCTAACCGTTGCTTAATTGCCAGCCGCGCAGCCCGGCTCAGACGGCGCGGATCTTCTGCAGGAAGCCGTCGACCTGGGCGTGCAGGTTCTCGGAGAGCGCGGCGACCTCCTTGGCGGCATCGAGCACTTCGTTGGCGGCGGTGCCGGTGTCGCCGGCCGCTTCCATGACGCCGGAGATGTTGGCCGAGGATTCCGTCGTGCCCTTGGCCGCCTCGGTGGCGTTGCGCGCGATCTCCTGCGTCGCGCGGCCCTGCTCCTCGATGGCGGCGGCGACGCTGCTGCTGATCTGGTTGATCTGCGAGATCACGCCGGCGATCTCCATGATCGCCGCCACCGCCTGCTTGGTCGATTCCTGGATGCCGCCGATCTGCGCGCCGATGTCGTCGGTCGCCATCGCCGTCTGCGTCGCCAGCGATTTCACCTCCGAGGCGACGACGGCGAAGCCGCGGCCCGCCTCGCCGGCGCGCGCCGCCTCGATCGTGGCGTTGAGCGCCAGCAGGTTGGTCTGGCTGGCGATGTCGTTGATGAGCTGAACCACCTCGCCGACCTTGTGCGCCGCGCCCACCAGGCTCTGGATCGAGGCGTTGGTGCGCTCGGCGCGCCGCGCCGCCTCGGCGGCGACGCGGCTGGACTGGGCGACCTGCTGGCTGATCTCGGCGATCGATTTCGCCAGCTCCTCGGCCGCCGCGGCCACCGTCTGCACGTTGACCGAGGCCTCCGTCGAGGCCGCCGCGACCACGGTCGAGCGGTCGGCGGTCTTCTCGGCGATCGCCGTCATGGTGTTGGCGGTGCGCGTCATATGGCCGGCGGCGGCGGTGACCGCGCTCAGCGTGCGGCGGATCGCCGAGTCGAAGTCGCGGCAATATTGCTCGAGCGCGCCCACCTGCTTGAGCCGCGCCTCCTTCGCCGCCATGCTCTCGCCGGAAAGCCGCTCCACCTCGCGCGCGCTCAAGCGCAGCGCTTCGAGCGTCGCCGCCATGCGGCCCAGCTCGTCGGCGTGGCCAGTCTCGCGCACCGGCTTGCCGTAGTCGCGCCGCGCCAGGTGCATGATCGCCGCCGTGAGGTTCCGGATGGGGATGGCGAAGCGGCGCCGCACGATGACCATGCTGAACGCGCTCAGCAGCACCGCGGCGGCGAGGCCCAGCGCGTCGAGGATGAGCTGCTGCCGCGCCTGCGCCGCGATCTCGCCGGCATAGCGCTCCGTCAGCGCGGCGGTGGTCTCGGGGATGCGCATGATCGCCTCGAACGGCGCGTTGCACTGCGCCGTCCAATCGGCGGGCGATATGACCGGGGTGGCGCTGCCGTCGAGCCGGCCGTAGACCGCGTCGCGCGCGGCGTTCGATTTCTGCTGCGCCTCCTCGGCCTGACGCACCGCCTGCACCAGCACCGCCGGCGCGCCCGGCCGCGACAGGAGATCGTCGAGCGACTTCCACATCGCATCGATGGTGGCGCGGATCGCGTAGATCTTCTTGCGCGTCTCGGCGGGGAGCGGCGCCGCGTTGCCGATCAAGGGTCGCCCCAGCGGGCATTCGTTGCCGGAGTTGTAGCGGACCGTCCATGCCGCCTGCCGCGCCGCGACGAGCTCGGCGACCGTCGGATCGGTGAGCCGCACCTCGTTGGCGATGGCGAGCGACAGCCGGCTCAGATCCTCGACGGCCGCGCCCACCGTCTCGTACCAGGGCTGCGTCGGCTTGAGGTCGCGCTCGGCTTTGGGCTTGCGCGCCACCGCGTCGACATCGCGCCACAACGCTTCGGATTCGCTCCAGCGGGCGCGCGCCGTGGCGAGGAGCTTGTCGGCGTCGGGGATGGCGACCTGCTGCGCCGCCGCCAGCGCGCTGTTGAACTGCGCGAGGATGCCGGCATGGACCTCGGTTGTCGTCGACAGCGCGTCGTCCTGCGCTTGGATCGCCGTCTGCACCGCGCCGCGCTTGATGCGGATCGCCGTCATCGCCTGGAACACGCCGCGGTCGGCCGCAGCGAGCGCGGCGAGCCGGTCGGCGTCGGCAACGGCGCGCCACGCCGCGCCGATCGGCGCCGACAGCGACACGCAGAGCGCCGCCGCCAGCGCCAGCGTGACGGCATTCAGGATGGCGCGAACCGAGAGGCGGGAAAGGAAGGTCATGCACCGTCCATGTCGGGCCGAGGCGCGCGGCGGCGGAAAGCGGCGTCGCGGAGCATCGCTTCCGACGCCCCGGGGGAGCGGGCCCCGTCTCCCCCCGCCCATCGCATTCGTTCGTTTCAGATGTAACCGAACTCGCTTAAGGAACGGTGAATACCGACGTATTGCCCTGTGGATTCACCGGCTTGCCGGCCGCCGCCGGCGCGTTTTCCGGCCTCGGGAGCGCCTGTTGCAACCACTCATTGCGGCGCGGTGGAGGCAGGCCACCGTCAGCCTCCTGCATTCCGCTGCCGGAAGACGATCGCCGGCGGTCGGCTTAGCCGGTCCCGCCTGGACGCAACCGTGGCGGGTGTCCGAGCGCCGAAACTTGCAACCCGCTTGCCCGCCGCCATGCTAAGCCTCGGGACATGGCCGTCTCTGCCCCTCAACATCCCAATATTCTATGGCTCGGATTATGTGACTTTCATCAAGGGTACCTACCATAACCTCCACTTCGTAGTACGTCTCGGCCTCCGCGTCGCGCATCAAGAAATCTATTCGTCCGCCGACTGGTTGGCGGTGTTCGCGCCCAGCTACCTCCAACTCGCCGAGACCCAAAAGCGAGGGGTCGTCTCTTATCCGATCTTGCAACCACTTCTCGTCAAGCCCGACTGAACGCAGTTCCACCGGAAGCACTTTCTTCAGTTCAAGGGGCATGCGAGTCCTTCCTTCCGCCATCCCTCAGGAATCGTGCCGCTGGATCGCTTTCCTGAAACCACCAGGGCCCGTGAAACCATCTTTTGCCGCGACGCCACATCGCTAGTTGGAAGGTCACGGCCAGGGATAGGCAGTGATGAACCACCAATCTCCGTGTCGATGTTGCCATACCGAGCAGATGCAGGGGTTGCGCCCATCGGGGCTGCGGATGCCGCACCGATAGACCTCTTTCGGGCCGTAAGGCGAGGAGCTATCGATGTTGTCCAAATAAGCGGTCGACGCGTGTTCGATCAGAGCATCGTGCAACACCTGCCAGTTCGCCGGCGTAAAGCCAAACGCCATGAAGAAGGTGGCTTTGGTCGCGCCGCCGGTCGTTGATGCGGAATGAAGCAGGTATCGCGTGATCTTGTTTGGGTCGATGCGCCAACTATTCGCCATCGGGAACAATGTCCCGATACGTCACAGTTGCGACTCCAGGCTTGGGTTTTGCAAATTCGATTTCGTAGCCGATCCCGTCGTCATGGCGATGAACTATGACCGCTTTGGTGCCAGCAGGATACGTCATCGCTCCCAGTCCTCTGACTGGACGCAACAAGCGCACGGCACTAAATTCATCGAACTTTGGTACGGCCACGGGACCGCTCCACTTGGCAACCAACAAGCCATTATACGCAGTGGCCGCGAAATGACTAGTTAACGCCTGCAGCTCACTCGCATCACCGTTGAGGTGCCCGAGCACGTCAGCATTCCCCCTTGCGACTCCAGTGCTGCTAACCGACAACGTAGCGGGAACATTTTCCGGCACTGTCTCAGTTTGGAATTTCTACGATTTTGGGTACGCCTCCTCAGTTAGGCAGCGCACCGCGGCTTCGATTCTGTTCGGGCTGTCTATTTTAAAGCGTCCGGGAAAGCTTTGCGCCCAGCCGGTTCCTGGTAAGTCTCGCTCGCGAAAGGCGATACCAGCATATGCATTCAATCTCCGAACATCGCCTCGACACCAGACTTCAACGGCATCGGCCTTCTTCCGATAATAGACATAAGCAAATGGTTTTCTCCCTTCCTGAGAGATCGCGCACGATTTCTGCAATTCCTTGCGCTTGAGCCTGGGGATTCTCGCCGATAGGCCATTATATAGGAGATCGCAAAGGGACGCCGAACCGCTAGACGCTTCGCTACGGCTTGCCATCTCTGTCCCCCTTGCGTTTTGGCGTGCATCGCGCGCTGTCCCGATATATGCTTAGCGCCAAGCATCACGGAGTCGAGTTGACCCAAATGAGCGCATCCTCGAGCGATAAGCCGCTCGGTTGTCTCGATACATTTCGGCTCGTTTCAACCGAGCATCGTGGCAATGGGCGCATCCGAACTTTCGAGTTCACGTACAAGGAAGGCATCGACAGCGACCTAGCCATCCGAACAGCTTTCGGCTTGGCCGTCGCACGCTCGCTCCAATATCATGCCTAAAGGACCGCAAGGCCAAAAGCGTCCCGGCGACGTGGTAGGCGCTGCCGTCATGGCGGCGAAGATCGCGACCGGCGAGATCGCCGAGGAGATCGCGCCGAAACGGGAGAGCGCCGCCGCTGAGCTTGGCCGAAAAGGCGGTAAAGCGCGAGCGGCGAGCCTGTCCAAGAGAAAGCGCGCCGAGATCGCCAAGAAAGCAGCGGCGGCGCGCTGGCGGAAAGACTAGAGGCCCTTGCCGTCGTCCTTCGCTCACTCGTAGTCGAGCGGCAATTGCATCGTTTCCCCGTACTTCGGATGCAGCCGGTCGAGCTTCTCCATGAAGTCGTGCCATCCATCGGCAGCTCCGAAGCGGCCAGCGACCTACCGGAAGCGCGGCGAGGAAATTTCAAACTGAGACAGTGCCCATTTCCCCAGCGATTTCCCCGGGGAAATGGTATCTGTTCGCCTTTTGTCGTCCGTTTCTGGCCGCGCCTGTCCGAATGACCGGAACAGGAAAGCCGCGGAAATGCTGCGTTTAATGGCGGACCCGACACGATTCGAACGTGCGACCTCTGCCTTCGGAGGGCAGCGCTCTATCCAGCTGAGCTACGGGTCCTCGCCGGCCGCGGACGATACGGCAAGGACTGGGGCGGCGCAAGCCACGGAGCCCCGCTGTCGCCGCGGGCGTGGTAAGGCTTCGTCAAGCATCCCGGTTGAAGATCGCCGGCGTTCCGCTACCCTGTCGCCGCGCCTTGCCACGCCTCGAGCCTTGAGGACGCATCATGGGCCCCAACCCTATCTCGTTCGCGCTCTTCGTCGTGTTCGCCGGAATAGGCGCCCTCACGATCGTCACCGGTGGCCCGATCGGTCTCGGCGCGGCGCTCGTCCTCCTCGGCATCCTCATCCTCGCCTCGGTCAAGATGGCGCAGCAATGGGAGAAGGCGGTCGTCCTGCGCGCCGGCAAGTTCACGGGCATCAAGGGGCCGGGCCTCT
>DASWFH010000069.1:0-2744 GCA_036394355.1 Allostellaceae bacterium
TGATACCGGGCGTGATCCTGAAGACGCTGCTGGCGGCGCTCTTCCGCCTCGTCTACCGCGTCGAGGTGAAGGGCATCGAGAACTACCGCAAGGCGGGCGAGCGCGCGGTGATCGTGGCGAACCACCTCTCCTTCCTCGACGGGCCGCTGCTCGCCGCCTTCCTGCCGGGGCGGCCGGCTTTCGCCATCGACAGCCGGCGCGCCCAAGCGTGGTGGGCCAGGCCGCTCCTCGGCCTCGTCGACGCGGTGCCGATCGATCCGACCAAGCCGCTTGCCACCAAGATTCTGATCCGCGCCGTCGAGCAAGGGCGCCGCTGCGTCATCTTCCCGGAGGGGCGCATCACCGTCACCGGCGCGCTGATGAAGATCTATGAAGGCCCCGGCATGATCGCCGACAAGGCCAAGGCGACGATCCTGCCGGTGCGCATCGACGGCCCGCAATTCACGCGCTTCTCGCGCCTCAAGGGCAAGCTGCGTCGGCGCTTTTTCCCGCCGGTGACCATCACCTTGCAGGAGCCGCACGTGATCGCGCTGCCGGAGGATATCAAGGGCCGCAGGCGCCGGCGCGAGATCGGGCTCAAGCTCTACGACGTCATGTCCGCGATGATGTTCGAGACGGCGGAGACGCAGAAGACGCTGTTCGGCGCCGTGCTCGATGCGCGCGGCCTGCATGGCGGCGCGCGCGCCATCCTCGAGGACGTCGAGCGCAAACCCCTGACCTACGGCCGCCTCGTCGCCGGCAGCTTCGTGCTCGGCCGCCGCTTCGCGCAAGCGAGCGAGCGCGGCGAGAGGGTGGGCGTGCTGCTGCCCAACGCCAATGCGGCGGTGGCGACGTTCTTGGCCCTGCAGGCCGCCGGGCGCGTGCCGGCGATGCTCAATTTCTCGACCGGCGCGCGCAACATGCTGGCGGCGTGCCGGCTGGCGGGCGTCCGCACCATCATCACCGCGCGCCGCTTCGTCGCCGCGGCCAAGCTCGAGCCGGCGCTGGCCGACCTCGCCGAGGGGCGGCGCGTGCTCTATCTCGAGGATCTGCGCCAGGAGATCGGCTTCGCTGAGCGCTTGCGCGGCCTCATCGCCGCCCGCTTCGCGCGCTCCGTCTATCGCCGGCGCGCGCCCAAGCCGAGCGACGCAGCGGTGGTGCTGTTCACCTCGGGCTCGGAAGGAACCCCCAAGGGCGTCGTGCTGAGCCACGCGAACATCCTCGCCAACTGCCAGCAGATCGCCGCGCGCGTCGATTTCTCGCCGAGCGACATCGTGCTGAACGCGCTGCCCCTCTTCCATTCCTTCGGCCTCACCGGCGGGCTGGTGCTGCCGCTGGTCTCGGGCGTGCGCATCTTCCTTTACCCCTCGCCGCTCCACTACCGCATCGTGCCGGAGATCGCCTACGAGACCAACGCGACCATCCTGTTCGGCACCGACACCTTCCTCGCGGGCTATGCGCGCGCGGGCAACCCCTACGATTTCTACAGCGTGCGCTACGTCTTCGCCGGCGCCGAGAAGGTGCGCGACGAGACGCGCCGCCAATGGGTCGAGAAGTTCGGGCTGCGCATCCTCGAGGGCTATGGCGCGACCGAGACCTCGCCGGTGCTCGCCATCAACACGGCCATGCATTTCCGGGCGGGCACCGTCGGCCGCCTGCTGCCGGGCATCGCCTGGCGGCTCGATGCGGTCGAGGGCATCGACGAAGGCGGGCGGCTCGTCGTCGCCGGCCCCAATGTGATGAAGGGCTATCTCAGCACGAAGACGCCCGGCGCGATCGACGCGCCGCCCGGCGGCTGGTACGACACCGGCGACATCGTCGCAATCGACGCCGAGGGCTATGTGACGATCCTCGGCCGCGCCAAGCGCTTCGCCAAGATCGCCGGCGAGATGGTTTCGCTGGGCGCGGTCGAAGGCCTCGCCGCGTCGCTCTGGCCCGAGCACCGCCATGCCGCCGTGGCGCTTCCCGATCAGCGCAAGGGCGAGCAGGTCGTGCTGCTGACCGACAACCAGGACGCCGCCGTGGCCGCAATCCTCGCGCAGGCGCGCGCGCAGGGCATCGCCGAGGTGATGGTGCCGCGCGTGGTGCTGACTGTGCCGGCGGTGCCGGCGCTCGCCACCGGCAAGCCCGACTACACCGCGGTGCGCGCGCTGGCCGAGGAGAAGCTCGGCGCGCGGCAGGGTGCGTCGGGGGCGGCGCCGTGAGCGAGAGTCCCACATGCGCGTCACAGGCGTCTGCCCGCTCGGCCTGGGGCCGTCTCCCCTCACCCTTCCCTCTCCCCCAGTGGGGGAGAGGGTTGCGTAGGGTTGGCGAGGCGCAGCCGAGCCTTACCCGGAGCTGGGTGAGGGGGATGGAGCCCCAACCTGAGTCGATCGCGCTTTAGTCACCACGCGCCGGCCATTGCGGCGCGTCGTGGCCGAGCGGCACCGGCGGGCGCGTCCAGCGCGGCGGCGTCTCCGGCATCTGCGCGACCGGCTTGACGTGCCGGATGGTCCCGAGCGGCGATGCCGTCTCCATGGTGAGGCGCGCGATCTCCTCGTCCGGCAATTCCTTAGGGACATCGGCGATAGCGGCCGCGTCGAGCAGGCCGCGATCGGCGATCCACTGGCCGGTGCGCGCCAGCGACACGCGCACGCGCCAGCTGCCGCCTTCGCGCGCGCGGCGGCGCAGCGCGACCATGGCGCCGAACGCCATGAGATAGCCGCCGACATAGTCGATCGCCGAGACCGGCAGCAGGCGCGGCTGGGCGCCGCCTTGGATCATCG
>DASWFH010000070.1:0-1931 GCA_036394355.1 Allostellaceae bacterium
GCCGCCGTCGATCAGGCGATCGCGGCGCTGCTGGCGCGGCCGTTCAAGAGCGAAGCGGCGCCGAACTCGCTTCGCGCTTGACGCCGCGCGCTGTATCTGATATGGATACAACATGGCACGCGCGACGCGGTTTTCGGTGGCGGTGCACGCGCTGGCGCTGATCGATCATTTCGACGGCAGGCGTCTGACGTCGGAAAGCGTCGCCGACAGCGTCGGCACGAATGCGAGCTTCGTGCGGCGGCTGCTGGCGATGCTGGCGCGCGCCGAGATCGTTGAATCCTCGGCTGGAATTGCCGGTGCGCGGCTGGCGCGGCCGGCTGGAAAGATCACGCTGCTCGACATCTATCGCGCGGTCGACATGGAAGACGAGCACCGTCTGGCGATCCACGGCAACCCCAACCCGCGCTGTGCCGTCGGGCGCTACATCGAGGGCGCGCTCGACGCCGTGATCGCCCCGGCGGAGCAGGCGTTCGAGAGCCAACTCCGGCGCTGCACTCTTGCAGATGTGACTCGACTTATCGCGGCGAAGCCAAATAATCCGCAGATGTACCTGTCACGGATACAGAGACAAGCATAGACGCAAAGGAGGTCACACATGGTCAAGCTGTACTTCTCTCCCGGCGCCTGCTCTCTCTCGCCGCACATCGTGCTTCGCGAGGCTGGTCTCCCCTTTGACCTAGAGCAGGTCAATCTCCAGACCAAGAAGCTCAAATCGGGCGGGGATTTCCTCGAGATCAATCCCAAGGGGCAGGTGCCGGTGCTGAAGCTCGACAACGGCGAGGTCCTCACCGAGGGCCCGGCGATCGTGCAGTACATTGCCGATCAGAAGCCGGAGACGGGGCTCGCGCCCAAGGCGGGCACCATGCCGCGCTACCGCATGCAGGAATGGCTCAACTTCGTCACCTCCGAGCTGCACAAGGTGTTCGCGCCGCTGTTCCGGCCCAACACGCCCGAGGAATTCGTGAAGATCACCAAGGAGAACCTGGCCAACAAGTTCAGCTTCCTCGACAAGGAGCTGGGGAAGCGGCCGTACCTGATGGGCGACAAGTTCACCGTGCCCGACGCCTACGCCTTCACCGTCGTCGGCTGGTCGAAATACAAGGACATCGACCTGTCGCGCTGGCCCAACCTCAAGGCCTACATAGACCGCGTCGGCGGTCGGCCCAAGGTGCAAGAGGCAATGAAGGCCGAGGGCCTGACCAAGTGATCGTGCCGCTGTGCCCGGCACGCCCAATGGGCGCGCCGGCTCCGGCCTGAGCTGCGCCCATGTCCATGGTCGATCAATCCTGCGGCGGCTCGCCGTTTCATCCCGGCGAGCGCGCTATCCAGCAAAGGCTGGGCGTGCGCGACAAGATGGAGGCGGTCGGGCGGCGCGTGCTGCGCAATTTCATGCCCGACCAGCATCGCGAGTTCTTCGCGGCGCTGCCGTTTCTCGTGCTCGGCACCGTGGATGCTGCAGGCTGGCCCTCGGCCTCGATCGTCGCGGGCGCGCCGGGCTTCGCCAGCACGCCCGATGCGGCCACGCTGCGCGTCCGGGCGCGGCCGCCTGCCGGCGATGCGGCAGCCGCCAATCTCAGGCCCGGCAGCGATGTCGGCGTCGTCGGCATCGACTTCGCGACGCGCCGCCGCAACCGCGCCAATGGCGTGGTGAAAGCCGTCGACGAAAGCGGATTCGACATCGGCGTGACGCAGTCCTTCGGCAATTGCCCGAAATACATCCAGGCGCGCGACTGGCGCGCGACGACGGATGGCGAGCAGGGGCCGCGCCAAATCGAGGAGGGGCGAGCGCTCGGCGCGGCCGAACGCGCCACGATCGTCGCCGCGGACACCTTCTTCATCGCCAGCGCGCTGGGCCGCAGCGAGGAGCCGGGCCATGGCGTCGATGCGTCGCATCGCGGCGGATTGCCGGGCTTCGTGCGCGGCGATGACGA
>DASWFH010000071.1:0-5918 GCA_036394355.1 Allostellaceae bacterium
GCGTTGATCTTGTCGTCGATGTCGGTGATGTTGCGGACATAGCGCACATGCGCGGCGCCGTAGATATGACGCAGCAGCCGGTAGAGCACATCGAAGACGATGACCGGTCGCGCATTGCCGATATGCGCGAAGTCGTAGACCGTCGGCCCGCAGACATACATGCGGATGTTCTTCGGGTCCAACGGCTCGAAGACTTCCTTGCGGCGGGTCAGCGTGTTGTGCAGGACGAGCGGCACTGAACTCTGATCTGTCTCAACCGGCTGCCTTGTCCCCTACGCCGTCCTGCCTTTCAGGCGCCTGACGGCCCGGTCGCGGCCGATGAGGGGTAGCAGATTGCGCAACTCCGGTCCATTCTCGCGGCCGGTCAGAGCGTTGCGCAGCGGCATGAACAGCGCCTTGCCCTTGCGCCCGGTCTCCGCCTTGAGCCGTTCGACCCAGCGGTCCCAGCTCGTCGTGTCGAGCGGCTCCGGCGGCAGCGCGTCCGCCGCCTTGGCGAGAAATTCCGTGTCCTCAGGCGCGTAAACCGGCACCAGCGGATCGCGGCACACGCGCCACCAGGTCTCGACCTCGGCGAAGCGCTCGAGGTTCGGCCGCACCGCCTCCCAGAACGCCCGCCCGGCGCCTTCCGGCAGACGATGCGCCACCCCCTCGTAGGGCATGAGATGCAAGAGCTTGGCGTTCAAGGCGGTGAGCTCGGCGGGATCGAAATGCGGCGGCGCGCGGCCGAACTTGGCGAGGTCGAAATCGGCGACCAGCTCCTCGAGATTGAGCCGCGGCTCGATCGCGTCGGACGTCCCGAGCTTGGCGAGCAGGCTGTTGACGGCCATCGGCTCGATGCCGCCGTCGCGCAGGCCGGCCAGGCTCAAACTGTCGAGGCGCTTCGACAGCGCCTCGCCCTTGGCGCCGACGATGAGCGAGAAATGCGCGAAGGCCGGCGGCTTGTACCCGAGCGCTTCGAAGATCTGGATCTGCGCCGCGGTGTTGGTGACATGGTCCTCGCCGCGGATCACATGCGTGATCTCGAGCTCGACGTCGTCGACCACCGACGAGAAGGCATAGAGCGGCGTCGCATCGGCGCGGATCAGCACCGGGTCGCTCAAATGCGCGCCGTGGAATTCGACGCGGCCGCGGATGAGGTCGTCCCAGACGATGGGCGCGTGGTCGAGCTTGAAGCGCCAATAAGGCCGCTCGCCCTGGGCCCGGCGTCGCTCGACCTCGTCGGGCGACAGCGCCAGCGCGGCGCGATCATAAATCCAGGGCTTGCCGCGCGCCTGGGCGAGCTTGCGCTTCAGGTCGAGCTCCTCCGCCGTCTCGAAGCACGGATAGAGCCGTCCGGCGGCCTTCAGCCTTTCTTCGGCGCCGGCATAGAGGGCGAGCCGGTCGGACTGGCGCGCGAACAGGTCCCAGCCAAGGCCGAGCCAGGCGAGATCGTGCTCGATGGCGCGGGCGAATTCCTCGCTCGAGCGCTGCTGATCGGTGTCGTCGAAGCGCAGCACGAAGCGGCCGCCGGTCTTCCGCGCGAAGAGGAAATTGACGACGGCAGCGCGGGCATTGCCGAGATGGAGCCGCCCCGTCGGGCTCGGTGCGAAGCGGACCGCGGTCACGTGACCGAGGGCGCCGGCGCGCGCGGCGGCTCGCCGGGATCCTGCACCGGCGTGGTGCCGCTGTCCTGGAAGGCGTTGGTGATGGGATAGCGCCGGTCGCGGCCGAAGGCGCGCCGCGTGATCTTGACGCCCGGCGGCGCCTGGCGCCGCTTGTACTCGGCGCGATCGAGCATGCGCCAGACCATACGCACGACCTCCTCCGGGTGGCCGCGGGTGACGATCTCCGGCACCGGCATCTCGTGCTCGACCAGGCATTCGAGGATGTCGTCGAGCACGTCGTAGGGCGGCAGCGTGTCCTGGTCGGTCTGGTTCGGCTTGAGCTCGGCGCTGGGCGGCTTGGTGATGACGCGCTCGGGCATGACCCGACCCACCGGCCCGAGAAAGCCCTCGGGCCTCGCCTGGTTGCGCCACCGCGACAGCGCGAAAACGGTCATCTTGTAGACGTCCTTCAGCACCGCGTAGCCGCCGCACATATCGCCATAAAGCGTGGCATAGCCCACGGACATCTCGGACTTGTTGCCGGTGGAGAGCACCATCCAGCCGAACTTGTTGGAGAGCGCCATCAATGTCACGCCGCGCGCACGCGACTGGATGTTCTCCTCGGTGATGTCGGCGGGGTGCCCGGCGAAGGACGGCGCGAGCATTTCCTGGAAGGCCCGCATCGCCGGTTCGATGCCGATGGTGCGCAGGTCGGTGCCGAGCAGCTTCGCCACCGCCGCCGCATCCTCGAGGCTCTCGCGCGAGGTGTAAGGCGATGGCATCATTACGCAATGCACCTGGTCGGCGCCCAGCGCATCGACCGCGACCGCCGCCGAGAGTGCCGAATCGATGCCGCCGGACAGGCCCAGGACCACGCCGGGGAAGCGGTTCTTGCGCACGTAATCGCGCAGGCCCAGCACCATCGCCTGGTAGATCGCCTCGGGCCCTTCGCTCGGCCTGCTGAGCAGCCCGGGCTCGACCGTCCAGCGCTCGTCGGCGCCCCGGCGCCAGCGCGTCGGCACGACCGCCTCGCGCCAATCGGGCAGCTGGACTCGCAAATGGCACTCGGCATCCACGGCAAAGGAGGCGCCGTCGAACACCACCTCGTCCTGGCCGCTCATCTGGTTGACGTAGAGCAGCGGCAGGCCGCTTTCCTTGACGCGCGCTACGGCCAGCGACAGGCGCTCGTCGCGCTTGTTGCTCTCGAAGGGTGAGCCGTTGATGACGAGCAGCAGCTCGGCGCCGCTCTCCTGCAGCGCCTCGGTCGGATCAGGCGTCCACATGTCCTCGCAGATCATGAGGCCGAGGCGCACGCCGCGAAAGGCGATGGGCCCCGGTGCCGGACCGGCCGCGAAGACGCGCTTTTCATCGAAGACGCCGTAATTGGGCAGCTCGTGCTTGAAGCGCAGCGCCGCCACCTGGCCCCGGTCGAGCAGCGCCGCCGCGTTGTAGAGCTTGCCGTCCTGGCGCCAGGGCGTGCCGACGATGATCGCCGGCCCGCTCGTCGTCTCCCTGGCAAAATCGCGCACTGCGGCCTGGCAGGCGGCGACGAAGGCCGGCTTCAGCACCAGATCCTCCGGCGGATAGCCGGCGACGCAGAGCTCGGTGCCGACGACGAGGTCGGCGCCCTGCCTCGCCGCCTCCTGGCGCGCGCGGCGCAACTTGGCGATGTTGCCGGCGATGTCGCCGACCGTGGGGTTGAGCTGAGCTATGGAGATGGCGAGTTGGTCGGTCATCGGAGCTGCTTCTTACCAGCCTGGCGAATGCGGCAAAAGAACGAGCGCGTGGCCTTCTATTATGCTAATTATGAGCATAACAGCCAGAGGCCCCCGTGCCTAGCCCTCCGTGCGCTTGCGCAGCAGGAATTCGCGCCCCTTCTTCACCAGCGGCTCGCCGTCATAGGCGACGATATCGGCGGTCGCGTAGGTCTCGGCCCACAGCTCCGGCAGGTAGGAGCCGGTGCCGATCACATCGATCGGCGCACCCGCCACCGCCATGATGCGGCATTTGGCCGGGGTGAAGCCCGAGCTCGCAACGATCTTCACCTTGCCGAAGCCTGCGCCGTCGAGGCGCTGGCGCAGGTGCCAGATCGCCGCCGCCGTGACGCCGGTGCCGACGAGATGGCGGAGCTCCGCCTCGGTACGGTAGCCGCGGATCGCCTGCGGCGCATGGCGCTCGAGCACATCATAGGAACGCGCAAGATCGAGCTCCTCGACATACCGCCCGCCATGGGTGTCGATGCGCAGGGCGAGCCGGCCGCTCTCGGCGAGTTCCGGAAAGCGGCGGCAGACCGCGAGGGAGTCCGAAATCTCGAACCCGAAATAATCGATGAGGACTGTGAGCGTCTCGCTCGGGAAAGCCTCGTGGAACATCTCGGCCGCGCGCACCGTCGAGCCGGCATAGCCGATGAGCGCATGCGGCATGGTCCCGCGCCCCTTGTCGTTGCCGAAGAAATGCGCGGTGGCGTCGGTGGCGTTGCCGATGAACCCGATCGCGCCCACCTCGCGCTTGGCCGCGGCCGAGCCGACCGAGGCGGCATAGGCCATCATCTCTGCCATCTCGGCGCCGGCGCAGTGGCGCGCATCCATGGCGAGGAAGGCGGTCTTCGGCAGATCGACGCACATGGCATAGGCGTTGTAGGCGGCGACGCAGGGCGGCCCGAGCTTCTGCAGATAGACGGTCTCGAGGTCGACCAGGTGGAACAGCGAGCCGGTTGCATACAACAGCGGCTCGCCCGCGCCGACCCAGTCGCCCTCGTCATAGTTGAGCTGGATATCGAATTTCGTCTGGCGCTCGGCCGCCATCGCCGCGAGGAAATCGACCATCAGCCTGGGCGTGCAGATCACCGGCCGTCGCATGAAGGCGGCGTAGGTGACTTCGCGGTCGCCGAAGCGGCGCACCACTTCCTTCGTGCGCAGGAAATAGGCGTCGGTGAGGCGCGGGAGCTCGTTCGGGTCAGGCTGCATCAGATCTCCCGGCGGGCTGGCGCAGCGCCAACCGTCAATAGGCGACGGCGGCGCGGTGACGCACCTCGCCGAGACGCTTCTTCTTCAACGCCTCGGAAATAAGGAAGGCGAGTTCGAGCGCCTGGCTCGCATTGAGCCGTGGATCGCAATGCGTGTGGTAGCGGTCCGCGAGCGAGGTCTCGGTGATCGCCTGGGCACCGCCGATGCATTCGGTGACGTCCTGCCCGGTCATCTCGAAATGGATGCCGCCGGCATAGCTGCCTTCGGCCTCGTGCACGGCGAAGAAGCCCTTGACCTCGGCGAGGATGCGGTCGACCGAGCGCGTCTTATAGCCGTTCGAAGAGGTCGTGGTGTTGCCGTGCATGGGGTCGCAGCACCACACGACCTTGCGGCCCTCGCGCAGGACGGCGCGGATGAGCGCCGGCAGCTTCGTCTCGACCTTGTCGGCGCCCATGCGCGCAATGAGGGTAAGCCGGCCCGGCTCGTTCTCCGGGTTCAGGACGTCGATGAGGCGCAGCAAATCCGCCGTGTCGAGGCTGGGGCCGCATTTGAGGCCGAGCGGGTTCTTGACGCCGCGCAGAAACTCGACATGTGCGCCGTCCGCCTGACGCGTGCGGTCGCCGACCCATAGCATGTGCGCCGAGCAGTCGTACCAGTCGCCGCTGGTCGAATCGACGCGGGTCAGCGCCTGCTCGTAGGGCAGCAGCAGCGCCTCGTGCGAAGTGAAGAGATCGGTCTCGCGGATCTGCGGCGTGGTCTCCGAGGTAAGCCCGCACGCCGCCATGAAATCGAGCGTCTCGGTCAAGCGATCGGCGAGTTCGCGGTAGCGCTCGCCCGCCGGGCTTGCCGCGACGAAACCCTGGTTCCAGCTATGTACGCGATGGAGATCGGCATAGCCGCCCTGGGCGAAGGCGCGCAGCAAATTGAGCGTCGCCGCCGCCTGGCTGTAGGCCTGCACCATGCGCTGCGGATCCGGCCGGCGCGCCGCCGGGCTGAACTCCATGCCGTTGACGATGTCGCCGCGATAGGAGGGCAAGGTGATGCCGCCCTGGGTCTCGGTGTCGGCGCTGCGCGGCTTGGCGAATTGCCCGGCCATGCGGCTCACCTTCACCACCGGGCAGGCGGCGCCGTAGGTCAGCACCACCGCCATCTGCAGCAGCACGCGGAAGGTGTCGCGGATGTTGTTGGGGTGGAACTCGGCGAAGCTCTCGGCGCAGTCGCCGCCCTGCAGCAGGAAAGACCGGCCCTCGGCGACCGCGCCGAGCGCGCGCTTCAAGCGCCGCGCCTCGCCTGCAAAAACCAGCGGCGGATAGGTCCGCAGCAGCTTCTCCACGGACCCCAGCGCCGCCTGATCCGGATACTCCGGAAC
>DASWFH010000072.1:0-4109 GCA_036394355.1 Allostellaceae bacterium
GGCTGCGCCGCACCTTGCCCGAGGAACAAGCGGCGCCGGCGCTCACCATGACACCGGCGAGATCGAGCGCCATCACCTGCGTCGCCGCGGCGACGCCGGGCATGGCGATGCACAGCGTGTTCGGCAGCCGCGCGACATCGCTGCCATAGACCACCGCGTCCGGCGCGATCGCGCCGAGCCTGCGCTCGGCCGCATCGCGCAGCGCCGCGACGCCGCCGTAGTCATCGAGACGATCCGCGGCGCTGGCGCAGGCGGCGGCGAAGCCGCTGATCCCCGGCAAATTCTCGGTCCCCGCGCGGCGGCCGCTCTCCTGCCCGCCCCCGGTGTGCAGCGGCATGAGCGGCAGCTCGCCGGCGACCACGAGCGCGCCGGCGCCCGGCGGGCCGCCGAGCTTGTGCGCCGACAGCGTCATCAGATCCGCACCCAGCCGAGCGCGATCGAGCGGCAGCTTCCCGGCAGCCTGCACGGCATCGCAATGAAGGAGCGCGCCGTGGGCATGCGCGATCCGCGCCGCCTCGGCCACGGGCTGGACGATCCCGGTCTCGTTGTTGGCGAGCATGAGCGAGACGAGTGCCCGCCGCTGCTCGGCCGCGAGCATGCTGTCGAGCGCGTCGAGGTCGACGATGCCGCGCGACGTGACCGGGATGACCGCTGCATCGGGCACCGCTTGGCGCACCGAATCATGCTCGATCGCCGAGACCATGACGCGCCGTCCGGCGAGCCCGCGCAACGCCAGCTGGTTCGCCTCGGTGCCGCCGCTGGTGAAGACGACCTCCGCCGGCGCCGCGGCCACGAGCGCCGCGACCTGCGCGCGCGCCGCTTCGAGCGCGCGCCGCGCCGCGCGGCCGAAGCGGTGCACCGAGGACGGATTGCCGCAGCGGGCGAGCGCCTCCGCCATAGCCGTCGCGGCTTCCGGGCGCGGCGGCGCGGTCGCGTTCCAGTCGAGATAGGCAGTGCGCGGCGGCATGACCGAGCGAGGATGGATGGCTACTGCACCGCGAGCGCGGCGTTGCGGCGCTCGCAGTGGAGTGCGCCGGCACGGCCAAGCACGCGCTGCGCCACGACATCGGCTAATGTCACCGAGCTGAGATAGAGATGAATCTGATTGCCGAGCTCTTCCCAGAGATCATGAGTGAGGCAGCGCGTCTTGCTGCCGCGGCAGCCGACGGGCGCGCCCGGCGTACAGCGCGTGGCGCGGATCGGCTCGTCCACGGCGAGGATGATGTCGGAGATGCGCGTCTCGTCGGCGCCATGGCCGAGGAGATAGCCGCCGCCGGGGCCGCGCACGCTCTTGACCAGGCTCGCGGCGCGCAGCTTGGCGAAGAGCTGCTCGAGATAGGACAGGGAGATCTCCTGCCGCTCGGCGATCTCGGCGAGCGCGATCGGGCTGCCCTGGCTGTGCTTGGCGAGATCGACCATCGCCATCACCGCGTAGCGCCCCTTGGTGCTGAGCCTCATGGCACCGCTCCTTTCCGGCCGCCGCTACGAGCCGAGGCCCGATGCCTTCCTCAGCACCGGCTCGCCCCGCTCCGCCTCGAGCTCGGCCACCCGCGCGCGCAGGGCCTGCACCTCGTCGACGAGGCCGTTAAGCGCCCGCGCCACGGGGTCGGGGATGTCGTCTCCGGGCGTGGCATAGGGAACGAACTCCTGCGGCTGCGGCTGTTTAACGTCCTTGTTCTCGCGTGATATCACCGTCGAGCGCGGCGCGACCACGCGCCCGCCGGGGGGGACCTCGGCGCGCACAACGGCATTGGGGCCAATGCGCGCGCCGCGGCCCACCGTGAAGCCGCCCAGTACCTTGGCGCCGGCGCTGATGATGACGTTGTCCTCGATGGTCGGATGCCGCTTGCCGCGATGGAGCTTGGTGCCGCCCAAGGTCACGCCCTGATAGAGCGTCACGTCGTCGCCGATCTCCGCTGTCTCGCCGATGACCACACCGACGCCATGGTCGATGAAGAGGCGCCGGCCGATCTTGGCGCCGGGATGGATCTCGATGCCCGTGAGCATGCGGGCGAGATAGGAAATGAAGCGTCCCAGCACCAGCCAGCGCCGCTCCCACAACCAATGCGCGAGGCGATAGAGCACCAGCGCATGGAAGCCCGGGTAGCACAGCACCACCTCCAGCCGCGAGCGCGCCGCCGGGTCGAGCTTCATCACCGTGTCGATTTCGTCGCGCAGGTTTTTCAAGACCATGGGTGCCACTGTGCTATGATCTTTGGTTACCGACGCATCGCTTCGCCCTGCGGCAAAAGCGCGACGGTCCGCCGTCTATGGTAGTCAGCGATATACGTTCACCTAGTACCTCCGTCAAGTTTAGCGACGTAATAACGGCTGGGAGCGGGATGAAAGCCCTACTATTTTACTCGGTTTTTAGGGTGAGACGCCAGACGGAAGGGCGGCGATGACGGATGTGATCATCAACGGCCCGGAAGGCCGGATCGAGGGTCGCTACAGCCATTCGCGCGACGCCACCGCACCCATCGCCTTGCTGCTGCATCCGCACCCCCAGCATGGCGGCACGATGAACAACAAGGTGGTCTACACGCTCTACCACGCCTTCGTGCGGCGCGGCTTCTCGACGTTGCGCTTCAATTTCCGCGGCGTCGGGCGCAGCCAGGGCACCTTCGACCGCGGCGAGGGCGAGCTGTCCGACGCGGCGGCGGCGCTCGACTGGCTGCAGACCTACAACGCCAACGCCTCGGCGTGCTGGATCGGCGGCTTCTCCTTCGGCGCCTGGATCGGCATGCAACTCCTCATGCGCCGGCCGGAGATCGACGGCTTCATCGCCGTGGCGCCCCCGGCCGACCGCTTCGATTTCAGCTTCCTGGCGCCCTGCCCCGCCTCAGGCCTCATCATCCAGGGCGACCGCGACCAGCTCGTGCCGATGGAAGCGGTGCAGAAGCTCATCAACAAGCTGATGCACCAGCGCGACATCCAGATCGATCACCGCATCATCCGCGGCGCCGATCACTTCTTCGCCAGCCAGCTCGAGGAGCTGGGCGCGCTGGTCGAGGAATATGTCGCCGGCAATAACCGCCCGCGCGCCGCCTCGGCAGGGCGATAGCCTCGCCCGCCGCCGCGTCTATGCCGCGCGTCGGCGATCCCGGCTGTGCGTTACGGCCGCGTCGAGCCGGAGCCGGTATTGGCGGAGTCGCGGCCGCCCGTGGCGACGCGCTCGCCGCATTCGCCGCTCCATTTCAGCTGGGCCTTGTCGCCGGCCAACTTCCCCGTGGCCTTGTAGTTTTCCCACTGGGCATTCACGGTCCCGTCTGGCGCCACGGTGCCGGTGATCGGCGACGATCCGCGGCCCGAGCCTTGTTCGACGCGACCGGTTCCGTAGGGCGAGCGCTGGAGGCTCCCGCTTATCTTGTTGTCGGTGACCTGGAACGGAATGCGCACGGCGTCGCATCCGCTGGATTCCGCCGTGGGCTGCGCCTGACCGGCCGGCGCGGCATCGACATACCAGTTACCGTCGTATTGTCCAGCCGCGTGGGCCGGAAGCATCGGCAGACCCAACACGGCGATGGCGAGCGAAACCGACCTGAGCGTCCATTTCATTTGTCGTCTCCATTTCGGCAGTTAAGGACAGCGCCCGTCCCTCAGCGGGCGCGCCAACGAGGCTCGCAGAATTCAGATAAGCAACCATTGGGAACGAACGGGCAACCGCTTGCGCCATTCCAAACCAGCCAAATCGTGTTCGGCGCGCCGCAGCAATGCGAGCATGACGTTGGCCGGTCCGGCTTTGCCATGCAGCCAGGGTCGCCGGCGCTGCGCTAGTCGTCGCCCTTCAGGACGTGCTCGAGCCCGGCCAGCAATTGCTGCGCGAGGTCCATCGGCAGCGACAGAACCTGCCGGCCGGTCTTGGTCTCGACTTCGATGTGCAGGACGACCGGGGGCGTCTTGCCCTCGACGATCTGCTCTCTGACCGAAAGGACATCGCTGATAAAGAGCACTTTGTCCATGGCCTCACTCCCGATCGCCGGCCGCAGATCGGCGCGCCGGCACGCCGTCAGAGTCGATCCTCGAAGGGATCGCGTACCAACACGGTGTCGTCGCGCTCGGGGCTGGTCGAGAACAGCGCCACCGGCGCCTCGATCAGCTCCTCGATG
>DASWFH010000073.1:0-2535 GCA_036394355.1 Allostellaceae bacterium
CGGGTCGCAGTCGCGATCAGGAATGTCGACAAATGGTTCGGCAATTTTCAGGCGCTGAAGCAGATCGATCTCGATGTCCACAAGGGCGAGAAGATCGTGATCTGCGGGCCGTCCGGATCGGGCAAATCGACGCTGATCCGCTGCATCAACCGGCTGGAGCGCCACGATGCCGGACGGATCGTGGTGAACGGCATCGAGGTGAGCGACAGCGCCAACGCTATTCTCGATGTCCGGCGCGAGGTCGGGATGGTGTTCCAGCAGTTCAACCTGTTCCCGCATTTGACCATCGTCGAGAATTGCATGCTGGCGCCCAAGCTAGCGTTGTCGCTCGGCCGCGCCAAGGCCGAGGCGCTGGCGATGAAATATCTTGCGCGCGTGCGCGTCGCCGACCAGGCCGGCAAATACCCGGCCCAGCTCTCGGGCGGCCAGCAACAGCGCGTGGCGATCGCCCGGTCACTCTGCATGCGGCCGCAGATCATGCTGTTCGACGAGCCGACCTCGGCGCTCGATCCCGAGATGATCAAGGAAGTGCTCGACGTCATGACCGAACTCGCCGAGGAGGGCATGACCATGGTCTGCGTCACGCACGAGATGGGCTTCGCGCAGCGCGTCGCCGACCAGATGGTGTTCATGGATCGCGGCGAGATCGTCGAGACGGCGCCGCCCACAGAATTCTTCGCCGCGCCCAAGAGCGAGCGCACGCGCCTCTTCCTCAGCCAGATCTTGCGCGGCTGAACGGCAGCGGCGGCAGGGCGCCCCCCCGCTGGCTTACATCTTGTCCTTGGTCTTCTCGGCCGAATTGCTGAGCGCGTTGCCCGTCGCGGACAGGTCTTGGCCGAAGCCGCGGGTCGTGTTGCAAGCGCCGAGCACCGTGGCGGCTCCGGCCAATACGAGGATGGCGAGCAGCGCCGACGCGAATCCTTTACGCATCCGTCCCTCCGGTAAGCAGATAAGCATTCGGTTGATCCTAGGAAGGAACAGTTGAAAAGTCTATCGGGTTCCGCACGCGGCGCGGCGCATCATGGCGACAGCGGCGGCAATCGTGGATGGCGGATGTCCCGCGGCAAGGCGCCGGTCAGCCGCGGATCGTCGAACAGGATGTCGCGCCGCTCATAGACGCGAAAACCCGCGCGCTGGTAGAGGCCGAGCGCACGTGGGTGATCATAGGTTGAGGTATGCACCCACAGGCGCCGCGTCGCGCCGAGCCAGGCATTGTCGACCGCCGACTGGAGGAAATGAAAGCCGAGGCCTTGGCCGATGAAATCGGGCAAGAGGCCGAAATAGCACAGCTCGGTATCGCCCGCGGCTGCGCGCTGCAGCTCGAAATACCCGGCCGGCACGCCGCCGACATAGAAGACGGAAACCTCGATGTCGTCGCGGGCGAGGTGAGTCCGGAGCTGCCCGTCGGTCCACAACCGCCGCTCGAACCACAGCCAGGGCTCGCCCACCTGGACATAGAGATAGCGGTAGAAAGGGGGTGCGCAGCGCTCGGCCCGCATCAGCGCGAGCTTGGCGGCTGGAGCGGGCCGCGGCAGGCGCAGTGGCTTCGCCGTCATCTCGAGATAGGTGATGGTGTCCGGGAGCTTGCCGGTTTCGCTCATCGCCTCAGCGCGGACCCGTCGCCACCGGCGTGTCGCCGGGCAGGCCCCATTCCGACCACGAGCCATCATAAACAGCGGCCTCCGGCCAGCCGAGGAGGTGGAGGCCGAAGGCCAGCGCGCAAGCAGTGACGCCCGAGCCGCAGCTGGCGACGACAGGCTTGCCGCGCTCGAGCCCGGCCGCCGTGAACAGCGCGGCGAGCGCCTCGGCGGGGAGCAGGGTGGGCGTCTGGCGGTCGGTCAGCTCGTCATAGGGCAGGTTGAGGCTGCCGGGGATGTGGCCCGAGCGCAGCCCGGGCCGTGGCTCCTTGGCGCTACCCTCGAAACGCCCGCGCGAGCGCGCGTCGATGACCTGCTCGCGTCGCGCCGTCAGATTGTCGAGGACTTGCCCCTTGTCGCGGACGAGCAGCGTATTGAGCCGTGCGGTGAAGTGGCGCTCGCGCAGCGCGGGGATGTCGTCGGCGACCGGGCGGCCCTCGGCCTGCCATTTCGGCAGCCCGCCATCGAGGATCGCCACGTCGCGATGGCCGAAGACGCGCAGCATCCACCACGGGCGCCCGGCCGAGCTCAGGCCGGCGCTGTCATAGACGACGATCTTGTGGCCGTCGCCGAGCCCGAGCTTGCGCATGCGCACGGCGAATTTCTCCGGGCTCGGCAGCATATGCGGCAGCGGATTGTGCTCGTCGGCGATCTCGTCGATGTCGAAGAAGACGGCGCCGGGGATATGGCGCGCGTCGTACAGCTCACGCCCGGTGGGCTTGACGCCGGGCAGCGTGAAGGTGCCGTCGACGATGCGCAGATCGGGCGCATCGAGATGCGCGGCGAGCCACTCGGTCGACACCAGCGCGTCGGGGTTGGCGTATGGCATGGCGGTCTCCTCCGCAACCATCCCTGGCGATCAGCCGGCGAAACCGATGACCACGCGGCGGTTCTGCCT
>DASWFH010000074.1:0-2657 GCA_036394355.1 Allostellaceae bacterium
GCTGCCGCTCACCGCCATGCGCCGCGTCATCGCCAAGCGCATGCAGGAGGCGAAGGCGACGATCCCGCATTTCTATCTCACCGTCGATTGCGAGATCGATTCGCTGCTGCGCATGCGCAAGGAGATCAACGAGAACGCCGATGTGAAGGTCTCGGTCAACGACTTCGTTATCAAGGCCGTGGCGCTCACCCTGATGAAGGTGCCGGCGGCGAACGCGTCGTTCAGCGAGGACGCGATCCTGCGCTGGAAGACGGCGGATATCGCCGTCGCCGTCGCGCTCGACGACGGGCTCATCACGCCGATCATCAAGCATGCCGAGCAGAAGGGCGTCGGCACCATCGCCGCCGAGATGAAGGACCTCGCCGCCCGCGCGCGCGCCGGCAAGCTCAAGCTCACGGAATTCCAGGGCGGCACCTTCTCGATCTCCAATCTCGGCATGTACGGCATCAAGGATTTCGCCGCGGTGATCAACCCGCCGCAAGGCGGCATCCTCGCCGTCGGCGCCGGCGAGCAGCGCCCGGTGGTGAAGAACGGCCAGGTGACGATCGCAACGATCATGAGCTGCACCATCGCCTGCGACCATCGCGCCGTCGACGGCGCGGTCGGCGCGCAGTGGCTGCAAGCCTTCAAGAAGATCATCGAAGCGCCAGCGCTGCTGGCGCTTTAGCGAGCCCGCGTTTGCAACCTACCCCCCACCCCAACCCTCCCCCTCAAGGGGGGAGGGGAATTTGATATGCCGCGCGAGAAACCCCTCTCCCCTTGAGGGGGAGGGTTGGGGTGGGGGGTGATGCAGCGCGCTGTCGCCGCAAGTAGGAGACAAAGAGATGGCCGACAATTCCTTCGATGTGATCGTGCTCGGCGGCGGGCCGGGCGGGTATGTCGCGGCGATCCGCGCGGCACAGCTCGGCATGAAGACTGCTTGCGTCGAGCGCGAGCATTTGGGCGGCATCTGCCTCAATTGGGGCTGCATCCCGACCAAGGCGCTGCTCAGGAGCTCCGACATCAATCATCTGCTGCATCATCTCGACGCCTACGGCTTCTCGGCCAAGGACATCACCTACGACACCAAGAAAGTCGTCGAGCGCTCGCGCAAGGTGGCGAAGCAGCTGTCGAACGGCGTCGGCTTCCTGCTGAAGAAGCACAAGGTCACCGTCATCGATGGCGAGGGCGCGCTGCTCGGCAAGGGCAAGCTCGGCGTCAGCAAGGGCGGCAAGCCCATCGGCGAGTACCAGGCCAAGCACATCATCATCGCCACCGGCGCGCGCGCTCGCTCGCTGCCGGGCCTCGAGCCCGACGGCAAGCTGGTGTGGACCTACAAGGAGGCGATGATCCCGGAAAAGATGCCGAAGTCGCTGCTGGTCGTCGGCTCCGGCGCGATCGGCATCGAGTTCGCCAGCTTCTATCGCGACATGGGCGCCGAGGTGACGGTGGTCGAAGTGCTCGACCGCGTGCTGCCGGTGGAGGATGAGGAGATCTCCGCCTTCGCGAGGAAGGCGTTCGAGAAGCAGGGCATGAAGATCCACACCGGCACCATGGTGAAGGAGCTGAAGAAGAACGGCGCCGACGTGACCGCGACGCTCGCGGCCGGCGACAAGAGCGCGCAGGTGACGGCCGAGCGCGTTGTGCTGGCTATCGGCATCACCGGCAATGTCGAGAATATCGGCCTCGAGAAGACCAAGGTGCGCGTCGACAAGAGCCGTATCGTCGTCAATGAATGGCTGCAGACCGACGAGCCCGGAATCTATGCCATCGGCGATGTGGTCGGGCCGCCCTGGCTCGCGCACAAGGCGATGCATGAGGGCGTGATCTGCGTCGAGCGCATCGCCGGCCTCAACACGGCGCATCCCATGGATGTCACGAACATCCCCGGCTGCACCTATTGCCGGCCGCAGGTGGCGAGCGTGGGCTTGAGCGAGCGCAAGGCCAAGGAAGCCGGCTACGAAGTTCGCGTCGGCCATTTTCCCTTCATCGGCAACGGCAAGGCGATCGCGCTGGGCGAGCCCGAGGGCATGGTCAAGACGGTGTTCGATGCCAAGACCGGCGAGCTGCTCGGCGCGCATATGATCGGCGCCGAGGTGACCGAGCTCATCCAGGGCTACACTATCGCCAAGACCGGCGAGCTGACCGAGCAGGAGTTGATGCGCACGGTTTTTCCGCATCCGACGCTCTCGGAGATGATGCACGAGGCCGTGCTTGACGCCTATGGACAGGTTCTCCACATCTGAGGCTCCGGAACGTTGAGTAAACCGCGATGAGCGAGGCTCCTCTCCGCCATCCCGAGAAGGCGCACAAGCCCGACAATCCCGTCCTGCGCAAGCCGGACTGGATCCGCGTCAAGGCGCCGACCTCGCCCGAGTATCACGAGACGCGCAAGCTCATGCGCGCGCTCCAGCTCAACACCGTCTGCGAAGAGGCGGCGTGCCCCAATATCGGCGAGTGCTGGAAGCAGAAGCACGCGACCGTGATGATCCTCGGCAGCGTCTGCACGCGCGCCTGCACCTTCTGCAACGTCGCGACGGGGCGGCCGGACCAGCTCGACCCGCACGAGCCGCAGCATGTCGCGGAGGCGGTGGCGAAATTGGGGCTCAGCCACATCGTCGTCACCTCGGTCGACCGCGACGATCTCGCTGACGGCGGCGCCGCGCATTTCGTGCGCA
>DASWFH010000075.1:0-1735 GCA_036394355.1 Allostellaceae bacterium
CGTCTATTGGCGCGACCTCGGCGTCGTCAATCTGGCCTCGGGCCGGCCGACCTTGGTCTTGACCGGCGGCGCGCTTGCCCAGCTCCAGGCCATCACGCCGCGCGGCATGAGCGCGCGGATCGACCTGACGCTCACCGACGAGCCGCCGCTCGCCCACGCGCTCGTCGTCATCACCGCCGTGCCCGGCTGAACCGAGCGCGGCTATAGCCGTGCTTGACTTCCCCGCGGCGGCTTCGCTTAATCGTCGCCAGTCGCAGCCTTTCCCAGTCCCGTAAAATACGGCAATTCAACGCGTTATCGGGCGCTCTTAATGAGAAGCAGAACATCCGGCGGCATCGCCGAGACGGCCAAGACGCTCGTCTATGCGATCGTCATCGCCTTGTTTATCCGCACGTTTTTCTACGAGCCGTTCAATATCCCGTCCGCGTCGATGGTGCCGACGCTGCTCGTCGGCGACTACCTGTTCGTGTCGAAATTCTCTTACGGCTACAGCCGCTATTCGCTGCCCTTCGGCCTCCCGCTCATCCCCGGACGACTCTTCTTCACACCGCCCAAGCGCGGCGACGTGGTCGTGTTCAAGCTGCCGGCCAATCCGTCGATCGACTACATCAAGCGCGTGATCGGCCTCCCCGGCGACCGCATCCAGATGAAGAGCGGCATTCTCAACATCAATGATGCGCCGGTGACGCGCGAGCCGAGCGAGAACTGCGACGTCCCGCCGGAAGAGGCGCGCGGCGCGGTCTATCAGCGCTACTGGGAGACCCTGCCCGGCGGGGTCCGCCACTGCATCCTCGAGATGAGCGACAGCGCCTCGCTCGACAACACCGGCGTGTTCGTCGTGCCGCCCGAGCATTATTTCATGATGGGCGACAACCGCGACAACTCGGCCGACAGCCGCGACCCCAACAGCGGCGTCGGCTACGTCCCGGCGATCAATCTGGTCGGCCGCGCCGAGTTCATCTTCTTCTCCACCAACGGCTACGCGCATTGGTGGGAGCCCTGGTACTGGCCGTTCACCATACGCTACGATCGGCTGTTCAGGGCGATCCATTGACCATGAAGGATTCGGCCGCCGCGCTGGCACCGCTGACCGAGGTGTTCGGGCACGAATTCGCGCATCCCGAGCTCTTGGCCGAGGCGCTCACCCACCCGAGCGCTCGCACCCGCCGCGGCGCCCGGCGCGGCTACGAGCGGCTCGAGTTCCTGGGCGACCGCGTGCTCGGGCTGATCATCGCCGAGCTGCTGTGGCGGCGCTTTCCCGAGGAGGCGGAAGGAGCGCTGACGCGCCGCCATACCGGCCTCGTGCGCACGGAGACCCTGACCGAGGTGGCCAGGAAGATCGGGCTCGGCGACCATATCATCGTCTCCGCCGGCGAGGAGGTGGCCGGGGCCCGCGCCAATCCGAGCGTGCTCGCCGATGTCTGCGAAGCGGTGATCGCCGCGCTCTATCTCGATGGCGGGCTGCCCGCCGCCGCGCGCTTCGTCGAGCGCTGGTGGGGGCCCAGGCTCGCCAAGCTCGGCGCGCCGCCGCGCGATCCCAAGACCGCGCTGCAGGAATGGGCGCAGGCGCGCGGCCGGGCGCTGCCGGTCTACAGCACGGTCGCCACAGCCGGCCCGGCGCACCGCCGCACCTTCACCATCACCGTGACCGTCGCGGGCCTGGCGCCGGCGACAGCGAGCGGCTCGTCGAAGCGCGCAGCGGAGGCGGCGGCCGCCGCGGCAGCGCTCGCGGCGG
>DASWFH010000076.1:0-2241 GCA_036394355.1 Allostellaceae bacterium
GCTTCGGTCCGTTGACGAGGATGTCGCTGACCGTCTCGTCGGCGAGCAGCGGCTCGATCGGCCCCAGTCCGAGCATGTCGTCGAGCAGCACCGTGACGAGGTCGCGCTGTTCGAGCTGATTGAGCTGTATCTTCTGCTCGACGAGGATCTCGCCCACCACCGACTGGAGCTGGCGGGCCAGCTCCGGGCGCTGCAGCTTGGAAGCGACTTCGGGATCGATCCGCTCCATGACCAGCGGATAGATCTTCGGGATGGCCAGGTCGATGCTGGCGCGGCTGGCGCTGACCTGGCCGGTACGCGGCGCCGCCTGGGCGGGAGTGGGGACCGCCTGGCGCGGCGCCTCGCGCGGCGTCTCGCGCTGCGCCCGATCGACGATCGAATTGAGCAGCGAGGTGATGAGGTCGCGCTGGGTGAGCGCCGACAGCGTCACCTTCTTTTCCTCGAGCGTCGCGCGGACGGCCTCGTCGACCATGCGTGCAAGCTCGGCGCGCGACTTGGCGCGCGCCGTCGCGCCGTCGATGGCCGCGGCAATGGCCGGCTCGACGAGGAGCTTCGCTTCTTCGAGGCTCATGTCGTTGCGCTTGGGACCGATGGTCACCACCGGTGCCGGCGCGCGCGGCTCGGGCGCCGCGGGTGCAGCCGGGGCCGCGCCGCCAGCGCGCCGAGCGTTGAGGGCCTGCAACCGGGACTGGAGGGAGTCTTCTTTTCCGCCTTTTCCGAACATATCGTTGGCCCCTGCCTAGGAACGTTTGAAGCGGCTGAGCAACCCGCCGCGCGACTTCTCTTCCTCGCGGCCGGCGAGGCGCGCGGCGAAGCGGCGCAGCTCCGCCGTGGCGCTGCTTTTGGCGGCCGCCGCGGCCAGCGCCTTGCCGCTTTGCGCGGCGGCGACGGCGGCTTTCGCATCGAAGGGGATGACGAGGTCGAGCGCGCCGCCGACGCCGCGTTCGAACTCGGGCCGGCCGATCTCGCCGCGATGGCTCGACCCCACTTGGTTGGCGACGATAAGGGGCTTCGATCGGCTCTCCAGCGACTTGGCCAGCTCGACGAGGCGATGGGTGTCGCGCAGCGCTGAGAGCGAGAGGTCGGTGACGATGATGGTGGTGTCGGCGGCGGCGATCACCTCGCGCGCCATACCGTCGAGGCTGCGCGGCAGATCGACGATCAGGCAATCGTAGTCCTCGGAGAGCGCCGTGAGCAGCGGCACCACCGCGCCGGCGTCGAAACGCAGGAGATCCTCGAGCGGCTGCTCGGTGGCGAGGATGGGCAGCTTCTCGGCGTCGCTCACCATCGCGGCGGCCAGCAGCATGGAATCGGTGCGCTCGGGGTTCTCGAGCGCCTCGCGCAGGCCGCGTCCCGGCTCGAGGTCGAGGCTCAAGGCGAGGTTGCCGAAATGGAGATCGAGATCGATGAGCGTCGTGCGTACCTTGAACTCGTGCGCCATCAGCCAGGCCGTCGATATTGCGACGGTGGTGGTGCCGACGCCGCCGCGGGCGCCGATGAAGGCAAAGAGCTGGGTCGAGCGCGCCGTTCCGGGTGCGCCGTATACGCGCAGCGAGGCGGTGAGCGCCTGCGAGAGCACGTCGCTCGACACCGGCTTGACGAGGTAGTCGGCGACGCCGAACGCGGTGAGCTGACGGTAAAGGCTCACATCGTTGACCGCGCCGATGGCGAGAAGGGTCGTCGATGGGCCGACGACCTCGGCCAGCTCGGCCAATTCCGCCACCGGGTCGGAGGACTCGGTGACGTCGACCAGCATCAGCGTCGGCGGCGCGTTGGTATCAATCGAGCGGCGCGCCGTGTCGATGCCGCCCGCCCGGACCTTCGCGTCGGACCAGCCCAGATGCGCCACGGCGCGGCTCACCGTCTCGCGCGTCACGTCGTCGGCGACGCAGGCGATGAAGCTGACGGCTCCGCTGGCAGCGGGCATGGCTTTGGCCGCCTCGCCCACCATGCTAGTAGCCGGTATCCGCGTCGGCGCCGCCGAAGCCCGAGAAGCTGAAGGATCCGGATGTGCCGGTCGTATCGGGTTTGCGCGGCTTGCCGGTGCGGTAGCGCGAGTAGCCGTAGAGCGCCGGATCACCGCGCGGCGGGCCGAGCGAACGGCCGAGGACGAGGTCGCGCGGATCGGCAACCATCAGCCCGAGATTGGTCGCGTCGGCGCAGCCGAAATTGCTCGGGAGCGTGTTGGAGTGATCGCCGGACGCCGGCTTGCTCCAGTTCGGGCAATCCGGCGGCGTCACG
>DASWFH010000077.1:0-2192 GCA_036394355.1 Allostellaceae bacterium
CCGGGCACGCGGAACTCGCCGAAGTTGCGGTGCTGCGGCTCGACATGGCGCGTGCCGACGGCGCTCTTGCCGGAGGCGTCGTCGTTGAACCGGCTGAGCAGGTTGTACGCATTCGCCTTCAGGCGCTTGATGCCTTCCAGCCGCCCGCCATCGACGCGTCCCGGCCCGGCGAAGAAGCGCACGCCGACGTCGGCGAACTCGCCGTTGCTGAAATGCGGCCCGAAGTGGCACACGCTGCAGTTGCCCTTGCCGACGAAGACGGCGAGGCCGCGCTGCGCGGCGGCCGGATAGCGCGCGGCGGCGACGGTATCGCCACGCTCGAGCGCGTCGCGGAAATCGTCGAACGGCGTGCGGCCGCTGACCAGCGTCTCCTGATACGCCGCCAACGCCTTGCCGGCGTCGACCAGCGCTTCTTCATCATCGGTCGGCACCGGCCGGCCGAAAGCCCGCTCGTAGTCGCGCGCGTAGAGCTTGCGCATGGTGGCGGCGACATGCGCGGGCGTCGCGCGCATCTCGCGCGGATCGAGCATCGGGCGGATGCTCTGCGCCCACAGGCTGTCCTGCCCACCGTCCCAGCCGTACCAGTGGTAGTGGCCGACGTTGATCAAGCTCGGCGTATTGCGATCGACAGGCTCGAGACCGAAGGCGCGCGGCCGCGCGTCCTGGAAGGCGCGGAACGGCACGTGGCAGGTGGCGCAGAGCACCGAGCCCGTGCCCGAGAGCCGCGGCTCGAAGAACAGGCGCTCGCCGAGCGCGATGGCTTCCGGCTTTCCGGACACACGGTTCGACAGATCGCGGCGCGGCGTCGACGGCCAGGGACCATGCGAAAGGATGCGCGCCTTCTCGTCCTCGGAGAAAACCACCAGCTCGCGCGCCAGCCGCTCTCCATCGACGGTGAACACCAGCTCCCAGCGCCCCGGCATATGGAACATCAGCCCCTCGGCGCGCCAGCGGCCGGGCGCGAGGCGAGTGACCGTAGGGCGGTAGTTCATGCCGTGCCGGTGCTCGGGCATCTGCGCGTCCACAGTCAGCGTCTCCGGTGCGGCGCCGTTCTTGGCACAGGCGGCGACCTCGATGGCGAAATGCTCGGAGACCTTGACCTGCGGCAACTGGTAGGCGAGCGCATAGCGCGCCGATTCGAGCCGCACGCCCTGGATAGCCGGCTCGCATGCCGGCGCCGCCGCTGCAACCGCTAGGCCGAGCGCTAGGAGAGCTGCCAGCAACGCTCGCATATGCGGTATTGTGCAAGAAAAAATGGACGTCACGCCGCCTCGCTCGCTCACGGAGTTGTTCACCGGCTTCCTAGCCATCGGCGCGCGCTCGTTCGGCGGCGTGATGCCGTGGGCGCATCGCACGATGGTCGAGGAGCGCCGCTGGCTCACGCCGGCCGACTTCGCCGAGACCATCGGCCTGTGCCAATTCCTGCCGGGACCGAATATCGGCAACGCGTCGATCGTGCTCGGCAAGCGCTGGTTCGGCGTCAGCGGTGCCATCGTCGCCTTCCTCGGCCTGATGGCGCTGCCTTTCATCTGGGTGATGGCGCTCGGCGTGCTGTATCTGGAGTGGGCTTCTGACCCCACGGTTCGTGCGGTGGTCACCGGAGTCGGCGCGACCGGCGCGGGACTCTTCATGGGCACCGCGATCAAGCTCGGCCGCGCCATCGTGCGCCGGCCGGCGGCGCTGGTGCTGGTCGTCGCCTGCTTTCTCGCGGTGGGAGTCGGGCGCTACTCCATGCTGATCGTGCTGCCGATATCGGCGGCGATCGGCGTGTTCTTCGCACGGCGCGGCTGGCTGTGATCCTCCTCGATCTCGCGGTCACCTTCGGCGTGCTCTCGCTCATCGCCTTCGGCGGCATGCCGGCGGTGATGCCCGAGATGCAGCGTCTTGTCGTCGAAGTGAAAGCCTGGACCACGGAGGCGGAGTTCATCCAGCTCTTCGCCATCGCGCAGGCGGCGCCGGGTCCCAATGTGCTGATCGTCAGCCTCATCGGCTGGAAAGCGGCGGGCCTTCTGGGCGCTATCGTGGCGCTGCTTGCGGTCTGCGCGCCGGCAGCGGTGGTCTCCTGGTGGGTCGCCGGCCTCTGGGAGCGCTTCAAGGACTCGCCGTGGCGCATCGCCATCCAGAAGGCGATCGCGCCGCTGGTCGTCGGCCTCACGCTCTCCGGCGGCTACGTGCTGTGCACGCCTTCGACG
>DASWFH010000078.1:0-3220 GCA_036394355.1 Allostellaceae bacterium
GTCGCCAGGATCAGGTCCTCGACGCCGCTCGGACCCAGCACGGGCGCGTCGTCGCGCGAGCCCGGGCGGAACCCGACCCACATCTCGTCGATCGGCAATTCCTCTATCCCCGGCAAGGCGCGCCACGCGCCTTCGAGCAGCGAAAACACGCCGCCCGCCGTGAGCGATGCGTCGAAGCCGCGCTCCTCGACGGTGCCGCCGATGATCAGGCGGCCGTCGCGACGCGGCACGAGATAGACCGTGGGCGTCCACAGCACGTGCCGCAGCAAAGGCGCGTCCGCCGCCATACACAGCGCCAGCATCTGCCCCTTCACCGGCCGGACCGGCGGCCGCGCGCTGGGCGGAATTCCCGCCACCGCCGTCGACCATGCGCCCGCCGCGAGCACCACCCGGTCGGCGGCATGGCGCCGCTCGCCGACGCGGACCGCCGTCACCCGCCCCCCGGCGATGTCGACGGCGCCCACCGGGCTGTGCTCGTGGAGCCGCCCGCCCGCGGCCAGGAAGGCGCGGCGCAACGCCACGACCAGGGCGCGATTGTCGACCTGGTGGTCGTACGGGCTCAGCAGGGCAGCCGCCAGCGCCGGGTGAAGGTGGGGCTCGCGACGGCGCGCCTCGACGCCGCTCAGCCACTCGAGCGGGACCCCCAGCTTGCGTTGATAGTCATAGTGGAAGCGTAGCCGCGCAGCGTCATCGCGGGTGAGCGCCACGGCCAGCGTCCCCTCGTCGCGGTAGCCGACGGAGATGCCGGAGGCCGTCTCGAGTTCGGCCGCGAAGCCCGGCCAGAGCTGCTGGCTGCGTCGGTTGAGCCCGTAGAGCTGCGCCTCGCCCGGCTCGGCCTCGATCCCGGCCGCCAGCATCCCCGCGGCGGCCCAGCTTGCGCCGTGCCCCGCCTCGCCGCGCTCGAAGATGTCGACGGCGCAACCGGCGGCGGCCAGCCGCCAGCCGATGGCGAGGCCGATCGCACCGGCGCCGATGACGGCGACGGTCGGACGAGGACCGGAAATGGCGTATGACGGGTCGCGGATCGCGGGCTCCCTTCGCTGGCATGACCCAGACAGGTTCCGTGGGTATGATCTCAGCCGGCCGAATGAGCCGGCACCCCAGCCGTAGGCTCAAATGTGAGCCCCGGACCGCCTCCTGACAAGTGGTTTGTGGTGAGATCCGCGCGTGGGGGAGGCGCGCTCTAGGCCGGCCCCGGCGCGTGCCGCCGGACGACGACCGTCGGCACTTGCTCGGTATCGTGGATGCGCCGCGCCGCTGCCTCGGCGGCGGCGGCGTTGGCATAGCTGCCGCCGCGCACCGTGTAAAGCTGTCGGCCCGCTGCATCCTGGTGCGCCACCACGCTCACATCGTGCCCCTTCTGGTTGAGGCGATCGGCCAGCTTGCGGGCATTGGCCTCGACCGAGAACGCCCCGAACTGCAGGACGAACCCACCGGCCGCCGCGGCCGGCTTTGGCTTTGCGCCCGCCTTGAGGGCAACGGGAGGCGACGCGGGTGCCGGTGCAGCCGGGGCCTGCTGCGCGGTATCGGGACTATCCGTCTTGGGCTTCGCCGGCTCTTGCGCGGCGCTCGTCGCAGGAGCTGCATGCGCGTCGCCGGCGGTCGTGGGGGTCGGCGCCGGCGGCGCCGGCATGTCGCCAGCCGCCGCGGGGGCGGGCGCCGCTTCCAAGCGCAACGGCTGAGGCGTGGCATCGGCCGGCGGCTCGGGTGCATCGGGCCGGGTGAGCTTCATCGGCGGACCGGACGCGTCGGGCGGCGCAGCGTCGCTCGCGGCTGCATCGGCAGGTGCGGCGGCGTTCGCCGGGACGGGCGCGGGCGGAGGCGTCTCCTTGTCGTCGGCCATGGTCGGCGTTGTGGCGGCGGGCGCTGGCACGGCGTCGTTGTCGGCCGTGGGCGGAGCCGTCTCCTCTGCCTTCGCCGCTGGCGCCGGCCGCTCTGTCGGATTGCCGTGAACCTGGCCACCAATGATGGCCGCGGTGCGCGCCTTGTCGCCCATGCTGCGCAGCATCGCGTAATAAGCGAGATTGTTGCGCACCGACGCCTCGTCGAGCGTGGTGCGCGCGATGGCGGCTGCCTTCTTGTCGTCGCCGGCGAGGCCATAGACCAGCGCCAGGTTCAGACGGTAGCGCGGCGGCGCGCCGATATCCTCAGCGATCTCGGCAAGCGTCGATGCCGCGGCGCCATAGTCGCCGGAGAGGGCGAGAGAGAGGGCGTAATTGTTGCGCAGGCCGGCGCTCTTGGGCGCGAGGCGCAAGCCGTCGAGATAGGCTGCCTGCGCGAGGTCGTGGCGGCCCATGAGATCGCGCGCCACGCCGAGGGCGCTATAAAGGCGCGCATCGTCGTGATCTTGCGCGAGCGCCTTCTCCAGCTGAAGCACCGCCGGCTCGGGCTGCCCGAGCGAAAGAAGCACGATCGCCATCCCGCGCCGCAAGTCGGGGTCGTTTGGCGCGAGTTCAAGGGCGCCACGATAGGCCTGCGCCGCCTCGGTATAGGACTTGAGCTGTATCAGGGTAGAGCCGAGCCGCGCCAGCGGCTTTGGATCGGCCGGGCTCATCTCATGGACACGGCGATAGAGGCCCACGGCCGTTGCCAGATCGCCGCCCGCGCGCGTCTCGTCGGCAACGCGCATGAGCGTTGTCGCACCCTGGCCCGGCGCATGCACGTCGCCGGCCCCCGGCGCCTGGCAAGCCGCCAGGAGCAGTGACACGACAAGGCCGATCGATGCGGCACGCACCACCCGATGCCAGCATTGCCGTTGCTGGTGCTGGGGGAGGTGCGAAAGCTGAAGCATAATTACGTCCCCGAAACAGCCGTGACCATAGAATGCTCGGGATTTATTTACGAAAAATGAAGGTCGAGGTTGAGTTATTGGCGGACGACGGGGCTGCGGCTAAAGCGAGCTGGCGAGGAGATTGACCGACAGCGCCAGGATCACGGTATTGAAAAAGAACGATAGGACGCCGTGGACAAGGGTCATCCGTCGCATCGTACGCGACGTCACCTGGACGTCCGACACCTGACACGTCATGCCCACCACGAAGGAGAAATAGAGGAAATCCCAATAGTCGGGTTGCTCGACGCCGGGAAAGGCGAGACCACCCTGGTCGTCATCTCCTGGAGCAGGTCCGTCGCCGTAATAGTGATGGGCATAGTGCAACGCGAACACTGTGTGGGTCACTGTCCAGGACGCGACCACGGTCAAGCCGGCGAGAGTGAGGCG
>DASWFH010000079.1:0-6375 GCA_036394355.1 Allostellaceae bacterium
GACGCGCTCGACGGCAAGGCCGAAATCGTAGATCGGACGCCGCGGATCGCCGCTGGCATCCTCGACCGAGCCGCCGGCGAGACCCGTCGCCGCGGCGAGGCCGATGGTCTCGGCCACGGCGGCGGGATCGTCGCCGAAGCAGTTCTCGAGATCGGCCGAGACCGGTAGGTCGGTCGCGCCGACGACGGCGCGGCAATGCGCGAGCGCGTCCTCGCGGCTCACTGCGCCATCGCGCCGGCCGAGCGAGACGGCCATGCCGAGGCTGGTCGTCGCCAGCGCCTCGAAGCCGAGCGCCGCCAGGATGTGTGCCGAGCCGACATCCCACGGGTTGGGAATGACGAAGGCGCCTTTGCGCTCGTGCAGGGCGCGGAAGCGCCGCGCCTTGTCGGTCTGGGTCATGGTCATCAGCTCCTTCCGCACCGCCGGCTTGCGGTCCCTCGAATCCCCGCTAGCATAGCGCCGATCCACGGGGAGGACGCGTTCATGAAGGTCGCATTCCTGGGGCTGGGCGTGATGGGCTATCCGATGGCGGGACATCTTGCCAAGGCGGGCCATCAGGTCACCGTCTACAACCGCACGCCGGCCAAGGCGCAGGCCTGGGTCAAGGAATATGGCGGCGCCTCGCGCGCGACGCCGGCTCAGGCGGCCGAAGGCGCCGAGATCGTCTTCACCTGCGTCGGCAACGACGACGACATCCGCCAGGTTGCGACCGGGCCGAAGGGCGCCTTTGCCGGCATGAGCCGCGGCGCCATCCTTGCCGACCACACCACCGCGTCGGCGGATGTGGCGCGCGAGCTGGCGGCGATCGCCAAGGAGAAAGGGCTGGGCTTCCTCGATGCGCCCGTCTCCGGCGGACAAGCGGGCGCCGTCAACGGCAAGCTCACCATCATGGTCGGCGGCGAGCCCGCCGCCTTCAAGCGCGCCGAGCCGGTGATGGCGCATTACGGCCGCGCCGTCACCTTGATGGGCCCGGCGGGCAGTGGCCAGCTCACCAAGATGGTGAACCAGATCTGCATCTCCGGGCTGGTGCAGGGCTTGTCGGAGGGGCTCAATTTCGCCGTGCGCGCCGGGCTCGACCCGAAGCAGGTCGTGGAGGTCATCTCCAAGGGCGCGGCGCAGTCCTGGCAGATGGAGAACCGCGCCCACACCATGGTGGAAGGCAAGTTCGATTTCGGCTTCGCCGTCGACTGGATGCGCAAGGACCTCGCCATCTGCCTGGCCGAGGCGCGGCGCAACAAGGCGGCGCTGCCGGTGACGGCGCTGATCGATCAGTTCTATGCCCGCGTCCAGGAGCGCGGCGGCAAGCGCTGGGATACATCGAGTCTGATCGACCTGCTCGCGAAGCCGTAAGCGGCGAGGCCCGCCGCTGCGCGGCGCCGTGCGGCGGATTGCCCCGCCGGGGATGCTCGGCGCCGCCGGCGCCTACGATTGATGGTAGTCTGGCAACGGTGGGCGCGAGCCATGTCGGATAACTCTCTCCCTCCCGCAATCCGGACGGGCGAGCGGCACGGTCGATGGATCTCGTGGATGACGTTGGTCGCCGGGGCGGTCCTGTGCGTCGTGGCCGTGCTGCTGTCCTGATCGCCGGCATCATCGTCGTTGCCAGGTGACCCGCCGGGCGGGCATGCTCGCGCGTCTTTGGGCAAGGGGCAGAGCATGGAGCAGGGCAAGGAGCTCGCAGGGCGCGTCGCGCTCGTCACCGGCGCCTCGCGCAATATCGGTCGAGCCATCGCGCTGGCGCTTGCCGGCGCCGGAGCCGCAATCGTCGTCAACACCCGCCAGGCGCGCGCCGCCGCCGAGTCCGTGGTGAAGGAGATCGAGGCGGCCGGCGGCAAGGCCCTGTCGATGGTGGCCGACGTCACCGACGAGGCGGCGGTCGCGGCGATGGTCGACCATGCCGTCAAAGGCTTCGGCCGGCTCGACATCGTCGTCAACAACGCCGCCATTCGCCCGGCACAGAAGATCGAGGAGACGACGTTGGCCGATTTCCGCGCCGTCATCGCCCTCATTCTCGAGGCGCCGTTTCTCTGCGTGCGCGCGGCGCTGCCGCATCTGAAGCGGAGCGACGGCGCCGCCATCGTCAGCATCGGCGGCATGACCGGCCATGTCGGCGGCAGCGACCGCGTGCATGTGGCGGCCGGCAAATCCGGGCTGGTCGGCCTGACCAAGGCATTCGCCCGCGAGCTGGCGCCCTTGGGCATCACCGCCAATTGCGTCGTTCCGGGGCTTGTCGACACGGCGCGCGGTCCCGTGCCGTCGGCGCATGCCGCGCTTCCCTCGCTCCTCGGGCGACTCGGCCGCGCCGACGAGATCGCGGCCATGGTGCGCTATCTCAGCGGGCCGGCGGCGCGCTTCATCACCGGGCAAGCCATCCACGTCAACGGCGGCGCCTATATGCCGTGAGGCCGCGCGCCGGCGATCAGCCGGGCTGCTCCTCCTGCCGCTCGCCATCTTCCTCCGGGTCGGCGCGCAGCACTTCCTCGACGGCGCCGGCGATCCAGCGCCACGCCTGCATGAGCCGCTCGTCGCCGCGCTCGCGCGCCTTGAGCGCCTGGTGCGAGGCATAGGTGCCCGCCTGCACACCATAGTGTGAAATCAATAGCTTAGCGACCGCGCGGGCATCTCGTCGCTGGTTTGTTTCCGTCGTCATCCTGCGCCTGAAAATAACGTGGATTTAACTTGGCTCGGTGGGCGACATCCGCCGTAATGCGGTCAGCGGCTCTGCCGCGCCGCCCGCTCAACCCCCTTGGCGGGCGAGACCCCTGGGTCAGCCCCGCCTGCACTCGTTTCCTCCAAAGCTGCAGGCGGGGCATCTTCTGATCATGCTGCTTCGACACGTCGAACGCGCGGTGACGCGGCCGCCGCTCGAGATGTTGGCCGACGGCTGCGCGCCGGCCACGTTCCGCGCCGCGGCGGCAGCGATCGCTGCGGTTGCGGGGAGCGCGAGCGGAACGATAATGTGGCGCGCTCTTCTGCAAGGTAGGTCCATGCCGAGCTCGCTTTTCACCACCATCGGGTTACGCGACCTGACGCTGGCCAATCGCATCGTCGTGTCGCCGATGTGCCAATACAGCGCCGATGACGGCAGCGCCACCGACTGGCACATGCAGCATCTCGGCTCGCTTGCCGTATCGGGTGCCGGGCTGCTGATGGTCGAGGCGACGGCGGTCGAGCAAGCGGGGCGCATTACGCATGGCTGCCTCGGACTCTACAGCGACGCCAACGAGGCGGCGCTCGGTCGCGTTGTCGCGGCCTGCCGTCGCTTCGGCAACACGGCACTCGGCCTTCAGCTCGCGCATGCCGGCCGCAAGGGCTCGGCGCACCGCCCCTGGGAAGGCATCCGTCCGCTGAGCCAGGAGGAGGGCGCATGGGTCACCGTGGCGCCGTCGCCGATTGCGCTCGACGAGGACTGGCCGACGCCGCGCGCGCTCACGGCGGCGGATCTCGACCGCATCGAGGCGGCGTTCGTCGCGGCGACGCGGCGCGCGGCGCGGCTGGGGCTCGATCTTGTCGAGGCGCACTGCGCCCATGGCTATCTGCTGCACGAGTTCCTCTCGCCGATCGCCAACAAGCGCGACGACGCCTATGGCGGCAGCCTCGAGAACCGGATGCGCTTCCCTCTGCGCGTCATGGCCGCGATGCGCGCGGCGTGGCCGGCGAAGAAGCCGCTCGGCGCGCGCATCACCGGCACCGATTGGCTGCCGGGCGGCTTCTCCATCGAGGACGCGGTCGTCTTTGCCAGGGCGCTGAAGGCGATCGGCTGCGACTATGTCTGCGTCTCCAGCGGCGGCATCGTGCCCAAGGCGCCGATCCCGGTGGCGCCGGGCTACCAGCTCGACCTGGCGGCGCGCGTCCGCCGCGACGCCGGCATCGCCGCGCGTGCGGTCGGGCTGCTGGTGGAGCCGCATCAGGCCGAAGCCGTCATCGCGTCGGGACAGGCGGATATGGTCGCCATGGCGCGCGCCTTCCTCGACGATCCGCGCTGGCCGTGGCATGCCGCCGAAGTGCTGGGCGCTCGCGCAGCCTATCCGCCGCAATACGAGCGCAGCCGCGCCGATCTTTGGGCCGGCGCCAAGCTGGCGCGACCGCTGCGCGCGGCCAAGTAGTCACGCGGCCGCCGCCGACGAGACGACCAACCCGGTGTGGTCAGCACCGCACCACGCATCAATCCTACGCGGTTGCGGCAAAAGAGCCGGTGCCGGATGACGTGAATCGCCGCCTCCGTCCGGCAGAGTGCCGGCGCGGAGGCGGTGCATCATTGGCCTAGAAGCTCGACGAGCCCCCGCTACCGCTCGAGCCGCCGCCCCAGCTGCTGCCGGGCGGCTTCGGCGGTGTCGACGACGAGCCCTCGGAAGGCTTGGTTCCCGAGGAGGGCGAAGACGACGAACTCGAGCCGAAAGACGGCGACGGCGGCCGCGGCGGCGATGGCGGTGCGGCCGGGCGCGGCGGCTGATGCGACATCGGCGGGGCCGCCGGCTTGGGCGCCATGGGCGGCGGCGAGGGCCGCGGCATCGGCGCGGACGACATCGCCGGCGTCATGCCCGGCGCTTTCGCCGGGATCTTCGCGGCCGCCTTCGGCGCCGATTTGCGCGCGGCCTTCTTGCGCGCCGGCTTTGCCTTCCGCGCCGTCTTGCGCTTCGCTGCCGGCCGGCCACGCCGCTTGGCAGTGGCGCGCTTGCCTTTCTTCCCCCGGCTGCTGGCGGCGGCGGAGCGCCGCTTCGTCCCCTTGGCTTTCGCGCGCGCGCCCTTCTTGCGCCCGCGCTTCGATTTTGACTTTGATCCCGTACGGGCCATCAAACCCCCCGTGAGTGGAATGAAATTCGCTGCATCCAGCGTCGCCTTGCGACGCCCTGCTAGAATGCAAGAAGAGAACGGGTTCGTAAAGCCGATACCGGTGAGAATTATCGGGCATCTTATTCACTGGCGCGGCAAATATCGCAAAACGGCGCTGTGCTGCTCGCTTCTGCTCGTGTTGGCGATGATCGGCAGGGAGCGGCAATTACGCTCCCGGCCGATGCAAGCGGGCGATTTTCCCGATTTGCGCGCCGCCGCTGCGGCGTCGATTCGCTTAGTCGAGGGCGCTCGGATGCTGCGCGAAATGCATGTGGACGGCGAGGCAGCGCTGGAATGTGGTGGGCTGTGCGCGCCGGAACAGGCCCAGAGCGCGCGGCGGCGGCGCGAGCGGGCGGACGAGCGGAGCCGATGCCGCCACGCGCCGACGCGATTTCATGGCGTCGCGTATCGTCTTCGCATAGACCGGGATGGTTAGTTCCATGACAAAGTCCTCCTTCGGGTATTGTTTGTGTGTTTACCAAACGGTGAGTCTGCCGCAAATCCAAGAACTTTTGGCTAAAAATTCGCTCGAATTTTATTGAATGGGCGAAACAATCCGCTTCCCGGACCGCAGACCTCTAGGGGTCTGATGCTTTCGTGGGGCATGAATACTGACGCTTCCGTCGGAAGACTATGGCAGGTGCGCGGGCTGTCTGGTGTGCCTCGCGTCACACCAGACGACACGGGGAGGTGTCGAATCAGGGGTGCGCGGTCGCCGGTGCCGCTTGGGAGGAGAGGTCCGCGGCAGGCGAATCAGCCTGGCCGGTGCGGTCCTCGCCTTTGCTGCGGGTCAAGGTGATGGTGCCCGCCGCCGCTGCCGGGCTGTCGTGCGAGAGCTCGATTGTCTGGGGCGGGACCGCGGCGAGATGCAGCTTGGCCAGCTGGTCGGGGTCGGCGCGCAAGGTGAAGCTGCCCAGCCGCACGCCCTGGACGAAGAACGAACCGTCATAGCCGCTCAAGGCCTGCGCAACGACCTTGCCGTCGCCATCGACCACTTGCAGGCGGATGCCCGGCAGCGGCGCGTGCTGCCCGCCACGCTCGACCTCCACGGCGCCGTCGACCTCGCCCGTCTCGTAGACGGGGAAATCGAGCTTCACGACCGAGCCGGGACGCGGCAGGACCGAGAGGTTCTGTTCCGCCGGCTTCCAAAAGGGATCCTCGAGCGTCTCCGGGTCGATGCGGACCGGCGTCTCCTGATAAGGATCGAGGCCGGTGATGAGCGCGGTACCGGATTGATCGGTCTTATCGCGGAAGACGTAGTTTTCGCTGCGCAGGCGGACATTAGGCAGGGGGACGTCCTCGGGACCGAACTTGCCGTCGCCGTCACGGTCGAGAAAAACGAGTGGCGAGATCGCGCCGGAGCGGGCAAAGCTCTGGCCGCGGAAGACCGGCTGGCTGGTGCGCGGCTCGACGCCGAAGCTGAAGGCGATCTTGAACAGGATCGAGAAGTCGCCGCGGTCCGAGACATTGGCGTCGGCGCCGAGCGCGAGGTTGTTGAACAGGACGGCGGCACCGGCGGTGAATTGCGTCTCTTGCGGCTGG
>DASWFH010000080.1:0-5085 GCA_036394355.1 Allostellaceae bacterium
CTCCATCGCGGCGCCGGCGCCTATATCTGCGGCGAGGAGACGGCGCTGCTCGAGAGCCTCGAGGGCAAGAAGGGCCAGCCGCGCCTGAAGCCGCCTTTCCCGGCGGCGGTCGGGCTCTATGGCTGCCCGACGACGGTGAACAACGTCGAGACCATCGCCGTGGTGCCGACCATCCTCAGGCGGGGCGCCTCCTGGTTCTCGGGCATCGGCCGGCCGAAGAACGAGGGCACCAAGATCTTCTGCCTCTCCGGCCATGTCGAGCGCCCCTGCAATGTCGAAGAGGCGATGGGCATCCCCTTGAAGGAGTTGCTCGAGACCCATGCCGGCGGCGTGCGCGGCGGCTGGGACAACCTGCTGGGCGTCATCCCCGGCGGCTCCTCGGTGCCGGTCATCCCGAAATCGGTGTGCGACAGCGTGCTGATGGATTTCGACGCGCTGCGCGACGTGAAGAGCGGCCTCGGCACGGCGGCCGTCATCGTCATGGACAAGTCGACCGACATCATCCGCGCCATCGCGCGGCTGTCGAAATTCTACAAGCACGAGAGCTGCGGCCAGTGCACGCCGTGCCGCGAAGGCGCCGGGTGGATGTGGCGGGTGATGGAGCGCATGGTCAAGGGCAACGCCTCGGTCGAGGAGATCGACATGCTGCTCGAGGTCTCGTTCGAGATCGAAGGCCACACCATCTGCGCGCTGGGCGATGCCGCGGCATGGCCCGTGCAAGGGCTGATCCGCCATTTCCGCCCGGAGATGGAGCGCCGCATCAAGGAATACCGCGCCGCCGCCGCGCGGCGCGCCGCCTAGGACAGGGGTCATGCCCAAGCTCACCATCGACGGGATCCAGGTCGAAGTGCCGCCGGGCACAACCGTGCTCCAGGCCTGCCAGCAGGCCGGCATCGAGGTGCCGCTTTTCTGCTACCACGAGCGCCTCGCCATCGCCGGCAATTGCCGCATGTGCCTGGTCGAGCAGGAAAAGTCGCCGAAGCCGATCGCCTCCTGCGCCATGCCGGCGGCGGAAGGCATGGTCATCCACACCGAGAGCGAGAAGGCCAAGAAGGCGCGCAAGGGCGTCATGGAGTTCCTGCTCATCAATCATCCGCTCGATTGCCCGATCTGCGACCAGGGCGGCGAGTGCGACCTGCAGGATCAGGCGATGGCCTACGGCTTCGACCGCGGCCGCTTCCAGGAGAACAAGCGCGCCGTCGCCGACAAGGAGTTCGGGCCGCTGGTCGCCACCAGCATGAACCGCTGCATCCACTGCACGCGCTGCGTCCGCTTTCTCACGGAGGTCGCGGGCGTCGAGGAGCTCGGCGCCACCGGCCGCGGCGAGAACATGGAGATCGACACCTATATCGAGCGCTCGCTGACCTCCGAGCTTTCCGCCAACATCATCGATCTCTGCCCGGTGGGCGCGCTCACCTCGAAGCCCTACGCCTTCGTGGCGCGGCCTTGGGAGCTGCGCAAGACGGAGTCCGTCGACGTGCTCGACGCGGTCGGCAGCAACATCCGCGTCGACAACCGCGGGCCCCAGGTGCTGCGCGTGCTGCCGCGGCTCAACGAGGCGATCAACGAGGAATGGATCTCCGACAAGACGCGCTTCGCCGTCGACGGCCTGGCGCGCAAGCGTCTCGATCGCCCTTACCTGCGGCGCGACGGCCGGCTCGTCGAGGCCGATTGGAGCGAGGCCTTCGCCTTCATCGCCACGCGCCTCACGGGCGTCCCCGGCAGCAAGATCGCCGCCATCGCCGGCGACCTCGCCGATTGCGAGGCGATGCTCGCGCTCAAGGACCTGATGGCGGCGCTCGGCTCGCCGCATCTCGATTGCCGGCAGGACGGCGCCGCGCTCGATCCGTCCTGCCGCGCCGGATATCTCTTCAACACCACCATCGCCGGGATCGAGCGCGCGGATGCCTGTCTCCTCATCGGCAGCAACCCGCGCATCGAGGCGGCGATCGTCAATGCGCGGCTGCGCAAGCGCTGGCTGCAGGGCGGGTTCAAAGTCGCGTCGCTCGGGCCCGCGCTCGACCTCACCTTCCCGGTGACATCGCTCGGTTTGGGATCCGATGTGCTCGCCGAGCTCGCCGCCGGCCGGCATGGCTGGGCCGAGACGCTCAAAGCCGCCAAGAGCCCGATGCTGATCCTGGGGCAGGGGGCGCTCGCGCGGCCTGACGGCGCCGCGGTGCTCGCGCTCGCCCGCAAACTCGCCGAGAGCGCCAACATGGTGCGCGACGATTGGAACGGCTTCAACGTGCTGCACACGGCAGCGGCGCGCGTCGGCGGCCTCGAGCTGGGGCTCGTGCCCGGCGCGGGCGGGCGCGACACCACGGCGATCCTGGCGGGCTGCGAGACGGGCGAGATCGAGGCGGTCTATCTGCTCGGCGCCGACGAGATCGATGAGGGCGGGCTCGGCCGCGCCTTCGTCATCTACCAGGGCCATCACGGCGACCGCGGCGCGCGCCGCGCCGATGTCGTGCTGCCGGGCGCCGCCTACACCGAGAAGGACGCGACCTACGTCAACACCGAGGGCCGCGCCCAGCTCGGCCGGCGCGGCGTCTTCCCGCCAGGCGATGCGCGCGAGGACTGGGCGATCCTGCGCGCGCTCTCCGACGCGCTCGGCCGCAAGCTGCCCTATGACTCGCTGGCCCAGCTCAGGAAGCGCATGGATGCGATGAGCCCGGTCTTTGCGTCCCTCGACGAGATCGTGCCGGCGCCCTGGGGTGCGTTCGGCAAGGAGGGCCCGCTCGACCCCAAGCCCTTCGCCTACCCGATCGCCGATTTCTACCGCACCGACGCGGTGAGCCGCGCCTCGCCGACCATGGCCGCTTGCGCCGCGGCGCTGCAGGCCGCTACCCCGGGCCCGCAGAAGACCGGCACCCATGGGTGAGTTCCTCACCCTCTATGCGGTGCCGACCGTGATCATGGTGATCGAGGCGGTGGCGATCATCATCCCGCTGCTGCTCGCGGTCGCGTATCTGACTTATGCCGAGCGCAAGGTGCTGGCGGCCGCGCAGCTCAGGAAAGGCCCGAACGTGGTCGGCGCGTTCGGGCTGCTGCAGCCGCTCGCCGACGGCGCCAAGCTGCTCTTCAAGGAGACGGTGATCCCGAGCGGCGCCAACCGCGTCGTCTTCGTCGTGGCGCCCATCCTGACCTTCGTGCTGAGCCTCGTGGCCTGGGCGGTGATCCCGTTCGACGCCGGCGTGGTCGTCTCCAACATCAATGTCGGCATACTCTATCTCTTCGCGATCAGCTCGCTCGGCGTCTACGGCATCATCATGGCCGGCTGGTCGTCGAACTCGAAATACGCCTTCCTTGGCGGCTTGCGCTCGGCGGCGCAGATGGTGTCCTACGAGGTGTCGATCGGCTTCGTCATCGTCAGCGTGCTGCTCTGCGTCGGCTCGCTCAACCTCTCGGATATCGTCGCGGCGCAGCGCACGGTCTGGTTCTGCGTGCCGCTCTTCCCGATGTTCATCGTCTTCTTCATCTCTAGCCTGGCCGAGACCAACCGCTCGCCCTTCGACCTGCCGGAAGGCGAATCGGAGCTGGTGGCGGGCTTTTTCGTCGAGTATTCGGCGATGACCTTCGCGCTCTTCTACCTCGGCGAATACACCAACATGATCCTGATGAGCGCGATGACCAGCATTCTCTTCCTGGGCGGCTGGCTGGCGCCCTTCGGCGTCGCGCCCTTCACCTGGATCCCCGGGCCGATCTGGTTCGCGCTCAAGATCGCCTTCGTCCTGTTCGGCTTCCTATGGGTGCGCGCGACCTTCCCGCGCTTCCGCTACGATCAGTTGATGCGGCTGGGGTGGAAGGTGTTCCTTCCCTTTTCACTGTTCTGGCTGGTCCTGACGGCGGGGTTTCTCGTCGGCACGGGCTTGCTGCCGAAGTAGCGTGATGACAAGGGCTCAACTTGCCATCTCCGCGCGGCGCATTATGGTAGCGCCGCAAAGGATCAGGTAATGGCGTTTCTCGATCGCGGCGCGCGCTCGCTGCTGCTCTGGGAGCTGGTCTCGGGGCTGTGGCTCACCTTGAGATACATGTTCAGGCCGCCGGTGACGGTGAACTACCCCTACGAGAAGGGGCCCTTGAGCCCGCGCTTCCGCGGTGAGCATGCGCTGCGCCGCTATGCCAACGGCGAGGAGCGCTGCATCGCCTGCAAGCTGTGCGAGGCGATCTGCCCGGCGCTCGCCATCACCATCGAGGCCGAGCCCCGCGAGGACGGCAGCCGCCGCACCACGCGCTACGACATCGATATGACCAAGTGCATCTATTGCGGGTTCTGCCAGGAATCCTGCCCGGTGGACGCCATCGTCGAAGGCCCCAATTTCGAGTTCGCCACCGAGACCCGCGAGGAGCTCTTCTACGACAAGGAGAAGCTGCTCGCGAACGGCGACCGCTGGGAACCGGAGATCGCCAAGAACCTCGCGCTCGACGCGCCCTACCGATGAGCGCGTCCGTGATCGTGCAGGCGATCTGCTTCTACGCCTTTTCCGCCGTGCTCATCGCGTCGGGCGTCATGGTGGTCGCCTCGCGCAACCCCGTCCATTCGGTGCTGTTCCTCATCCTCGCTTTCTTCAATGCCGCGGCGCTGTTCCTGCTCCTTGGCGCGGAGTTCCTGGCGCTCATCCTGGTCATCGTCTATGTCGGCGCCGTCGCCGTGCTGTTCCTGTTCGTGGTGATGATGCTCGACATCAATTTCGTCGAGCTGCGGCAAGGCTTCCTGCAATATCTGCCGATCGGCGCGCTGATCGGCATCATGCTGCTGGTCGAGCTGGTGCTGGTCTTCGGCGCCTGGGCGGTGGCCCCCGATGTCGCCGCCAGCATCGCCGCGCCGATGCCGCAGGCGGGGGGCGTGAGCAACACGCAGGCGCTCGGGGCGCTCCTCTACACGCGCTACATCTATGCCTTCCAGGCGGCGGGCCTGGTCCTCCTCGTCGCCATGATCGGCGCCATCGTGCTGACGCACCGCGCGCGCGAGGGCGTGCGCCGCCAGAACATCGCCCGGCAGATCGGGCGCCGGCGCGAGGACACGCTGGAGATCGTCAAAGTGCGCCCGCGCCAAGGGATATGAGGACCATGCTCGCGATCGGC
>DASWFH010000081.1:0-14698 GCA_036394355.1 Allostellaceae bacterium
GCCGGGGACGCCGGTCATTTATTACGGCGACGAACTCGGGATGGGCGACAACCTCCATCTCGGCGACCGCGACGGGGTGCGCACGCCGATGCAATGGTCGCCCGACCGTAATGGCGGCTTCTCGCGCGCCAGCCCCGAATACCTGATGCTTCCGCCAATTATGAACCCGGTCTACGGCTTCGACGCCATCAACGTCGAGGCGCAGGCCGGCGACTCCTATTCGCTATTGAATTGGACGCGGCGCATGCTGACGGTGCGCAAGCGCCATAAGGCGTTCGGCCGCGGCACGCTGCGTTTCCTCTATCCCGGCAACCGCAAGGTTCTCGCCTATCTGCGAGAATACGAAGAAGAGACGATCCTTTGCGTTTGCAACCTCTCACGCGTGATCCAGGCGGTCGAGCTCGATCTGTCCGCCTTTAAAGGGCGCGTGCCGGTCGAGCTGTTCGGCCGCAGCGCCTTCCCGCCGATCGGTGACCTCCCTTACCTACTTACATTGCCCGGGCACGGCTTCTACTGGTTCCTGCTCGACCCCAGCGCCGACATCGATCCCGGCTGGCGCGCCGGCTCGCCGGTGCCGGAGCTCAGCACGCTGGTCCTGCCCAATGGTTGGTTGGGCCCGCTCGATCGCCATAACCGGCACGTCTTCGAGACCGAGGTGCTCCCGGCCTACCTGCCGAACCAGCGCTGGTTCGCCGGCAAGGGCCGCGGCCTTGCCGCCACGACCGTGGTGGGCGGTGCGGTGATGCCTGGGCCGAACAATGGCTGGCCGCTGACCGTCGTCGAGGCCGCGTTCCGCGATGGCGAGCGGCAACGCTATTTCCTGCCGGTCGCGGTCACTTGGGAAGACGAGGCGAGCGAGCTGCGCAATGCGCTGCTGCCCCTCACCATCGCCAAGGCAAGGCGCGGCCGCAAGGAGGGCGCCATCTATGACGCCGCGGCCGATCCGGCCCTCGCGCCGGCGCTGGCGGAGGCGATGGGCGAGGGGCGGGAGATTTCCGGCACCACCACGCGGATCGCCTTCGAGCACACCGCCGCCTTCGGCCGCGTCCCGCGGCCCGAAAGCCCGATCGTGCGGCGCGTCGGCGGCGAGCAATCGAACACCTCGATCCTCATCGACGGGTACGCCGTGCTGAAGCTTTATCGGCGTCTCACCACGGGCGTGCAGCCGGAGATCGAGATGGTCCGCTTCCTTACCGAGGTGGCGCAGTTTGCCAACGCGCCGCCGCTGCTCGGCGCCTTCCGCTTCATCGAAGGCGACGGCCAGGAGACCGCGCTCGGCGTGCTCTTCGCCTTCGTGCGCAACCAGGGCAGCGCCTGGTCGCAGGCCCTCAACTATCTCACGCGCTATCTCGACGAGGCCTTGCTGATGGCGCCGCACGAGCCGCGGCCGGCGGAGCCGCCGACGCCGGAGGCGTTGGCGCACCCGCTCTATCTCGATCTCGCCGGGCAGCTCGGCCAGCGCACGGCGGAGCTGCATCGGGCACTCTGCCCGGAAGGGCCGGTTGACGAGGCTTTCGCGCCGGAGCCGATCGCCGCCGCGGATCTGGCGCATTGGCGCGACCGCGCGGTCGATGCGGCGCGCGCGAGTCTCGACAATCTGGCGCGGCGCCGGGACGCGCTGCCGGCGCCGGCGCAGGTGCTCGCCGACCGGCTGCTGCAGCTGCGCGAGCAGGTGCTGGAGCGCCTGGCGACCCTGCTGCCGGCCAGCGTGACCGCGCTCAAGACGCGCTTCCACGGCGACTATCACCTGGGCCAGGTGCTGGCGGTGCAGAACGACTTCTCGATCGTCGATTTCGAGGGCGAGCCGCTGCGCCCGATCGCCGAGCGGCGGCAGAAGAACTCGCCGTTGCGCGACGTCGCGGGAATGCTGCGCTCCTACGCCTATGTCAGCGCCACGGCGGTGCGCCAGATGGCGGACATCCAGCCCTCGGCGCTGCCGGTGCTGCAGGAGCGTGCCGAGGAGTGGCGTCGCCAGGTGACCGAGGCTTTCATGGCGCGCTATCGCGCGGCCATGGCGGGCGGGCGCTCGATGCCGGAAGAGCCTGGCGTGGTCGATGCGCTGCTCGATTTCTTCACGCTGGAAAAGGCGCTCTACGAGATCGACTACGAGCTGGCGCAGCGTCCGGCCTGGGCGGTGATACCGCTCGCGGGCGTGCTCGCCGTCATCGAGGGGAACCATGGTCGCACTTAGCGCCGGCGCCCGCGCCGTCCTCGAGGCGCGCCACGGCGATCCCTTCGCATTTCTCGGCATGCATGCGGTGGGCGGCAGTCTCTGCGTGCGCGTGTTCCTGCCTTGGGCGCGCCGGTTGTGGGTGGTTGACACCACCACCGGCGAGGTCGCGGGCGAGCCGTCGCGCGTGCATGAAGAAGGGCTGTGGTCGGGCATGCTCGGCCGCCGGCCGCGCTTCCGCTACCGCCTGCGCGCCGAGGGCGCGCTCGGCACCGTCGAGTTCGACGACGTCTACGCCTTCCCGCCGCTGCTTGGCGACTTCGACCTCCATCTCCTCGCCGAAGGCACGCATCACGAAAGTTACGCCGTGCTCGGCTCGCATTGGCGCGAGCATGACGGCGTGCTGGGCGTCTCCTTCGCGGTATGGGCGCCCAATGCGCGGCGCGTCAGCGTGGTCGGCGATTTCAACGACTGGGACGGCAGGCGCTACCCGATGCGCCTGCGCCAGGGGGCCAGCATCTGGGAGATCTTCATCCCCGGCCTCAAGCCGGGCCACGTCTACAAATACGAGATCCTCGGCGCCGGCGGCACGCTGCTGCCGCTCAAGGCCGACCCCTATGCCGAGCGCGCCGAGCGACCGCCGGCGACCGCGTCGCTCGTCGCCGCGCCGTCGCGCCACGGCTGGGACGACACGGAGTGGATCGAGACGCGCTGGCGGCGCAACGACCGCCATGCGCCGATCAGCATCTACGAGGCGCATCTCGGATCGTGGCGGCGCAATGCCGAGGAGGGCAACCGCTATCTGACGTATCGCGAGCTCGCCGATCAGCTCGTGCCTTACGTCCGCGACATGGGGTTCACCCATCTTGAGCTGATGCCGGTCAGCGAGTATCCCTTCGACGGCTCGTGGGGCTACCAGCCGATCGGCCTGTTCGCGCCGACCAGTCGCTTCGGCACACCCGACGACTTCCGCGCCTTCGTCGATGCCTGCCATGCCGCCGGGCTGGCGCTGTGGCTCGACTGGGTGCCCGGCCATTTCCCGACCGACCCGCACGGCCTCGCGCGCTTCGACGGCACGGCGCTCTACGAGCATGCCGATCCGCGCCAGGGCTTCCAGCCCGACTGGAACACCTATGTCTACAATTTCGGCCGCCGCGAGGTCGCGAATTTCCTGCTGTCGAACGCGCGCTACTGGATCGACGCGTTCCATATCGACGGGCTGCGCGTCGATGCGGTGGCATCGATGCTCTATCTCGACTACAGCCGGCAGGCCGGCGAGTGGGTGCCCAACGAGTTCGGCGGTCGCGAGAACCTCGCCGCGATCGCCTTCCTGAGGCGCATGAACGAGCTGGTGTTCGGCACCGGCTCGGGCGCTACCACGGCGGCCGAGGAATCGACGGCGTGGCCGATGGTGTCGCGGCCGACATATCTCGGCGGGCTCGGCTTCGGCTTCAAATGGAACATGGGCTGGATGCACGACACGTTGCGCTACATGGCGCAGGACCCGATCCATCGCAAATACCACCACAACGACCTCACCTTCGGCCTGCTCTATGCGTTCCAGGAGAACTTCATCCTGCCGCTCTCGCATGACGAAGTCGTGCACGGCAAGGGCTCGCTCATCGGCAAGATGCCGGGCGACCGCTGGCAGCGCTTCGCCAATCTGCGCGCTTATTGCGGCTTCATGTGGACGCATCCCGGCAAGAAGCTGCTGTTCATGGGCGGCGAGTTCGCGCAGGAGCGCGAATGGAACCACGACACCAGCCTCGACTGGCACCTGCTCGGCGACCCCGTGCATCGCGGCGTCCAGCGCGCGGTGCGCGACCTCAACCGGCTCTACCGCGAGCTGCCGGCGCTGCATGAGCTCGACACCGAGCCCGAGGGCTTCCAGTGGATCGATGCCGGCGATGCCGCGCAGAGCACGCTCTCCTACATGCGCCGCAGCCGCGACCCGCACGACCTGGCGGTCGTCGTCGCCAATTTCACGCCGGTGCCGCGCCACGAATATCGCATCGGCGTGCCGCGGGGCGGGCTTTATCGCGAGCGCTTCAACAGCGACGCGCTCGACTACGGCGGCAGCGGCCTCGGCAATGCCGGGGCCGTCCGGGCGGAGGCCCATCCCGCGCATGGCCACGCGCATTCGCTGGTGCTGACCCTGCCGCCGCTCGCCACCCTCGTCTTCATCCACGAACCGGCGAGCGGCTGATGCAGACGCGCACCGAAGTCTGGCCGGGCAAGCCCTACCCGCTCGGCGCCAGCTGGGACGGCAAGGGTGTCAATTTCGCGCTCTTCTCCGAGAATGCCGAGGCGGTCGATCTCTGCCTCTTCGACGCCACCGGCAACCACGAATTGGCGCGCATCCGGCTGCCCGAATACACCGACCAGGTCTGGCACGGCTATCTGCCGGACGCGCGGCCGAACCTGCTCTACGGCTATCGCGTGCACGGGCCCTATCGCCCGCAGGACGGGCATCGCTTCAACCCCAACAAGCTGCTGCTCGACCCTTACGCCAAGGCGCTGCACGGCACGATCCGCTGGAGCGACGCGCATTTCGGCTACCGTGTCGGCAGCCCGCGCGAGGATCTCTCCTTCGACCGCCGCGACAATGCGCGCGGCATGCCGAAATGCCGCGTCGTCGACACCGCCTTCACCTGGCACGGGGATCGCCGGCTGCACACGCCGTGGGAGGAGACCATCATCCTCGAGGCGCATGTGCGCGGCATGACCATGCGCCATCCTGGCATCGATCCGGCGCGGCGCGGCACCTTCGCCGCGCTGGCCTCGCCGGCGGTGATCGACTACCTGCTGCAGCTCGGCGTCACCGCGGTCGAGCTGCTGCCGGTGCACGCTTCCGTCGACGACCGCCACCTCGTGCAGAACGGGCTCACCAACTACTGGGGCTACAACAGCATCGGCTTCTTCGCGCCCGATCCGCGCTTCCTGTCGAACGGCTTCATCTCCGATTTCAAGACCGCGGCGATGCGGCTGCACGATGCCGGCATCGAGGTCATCCTCGACGTCGTCTACAACCACACCGGCGAAGGCAACCATATGGGGCCGACGTTGTGCTTCCGCGGCATCGACAACGCCTCCTATTACCGGCTCGAGGCAGACCGGCGCTTCTATACGGACTACACCGGCACCGGCAACACGCTCAACCTCGACCATCCGCGCGTGCTGCAGCTGGTGATGGACAGCCTACGCTATTGGGTCACCGAGATGCATGTCGACGGCTTCCGCTTCGACCTGGCGCCGACGCTGGGGCGCTGGCACGGCGAGTATCGCCGCGACAGCCCGTTCTTCTGCGCGGTCGGGCAGGACCCGGTGCTGTCGCAGGTGAAGCTCATCGCCGAGCCGTGGGATGTCGGGCCCAACGGCTATCAGCTCGGCAAGTTCCCGCCCGGCTGGGCCGAGTGGAACGCGCAATACCGCGACACGGTGCGGCGCTTCTGGAAAGGCGACCAGGGCGTCGCGGCCGATCTCGCCTCGCGCCTCGCCGGCTCCTCCGACATCTTCGGCTACAAGGGGCGCCGGCCCTGGGCCAGCATCAACTTCGTCACCGCCCATGACGGGTTCACCCTCGACGGTCTCGTCAGTTACAACGACAAGCACAACGAGGCGAACCGCGAGGAGAACCGCGACGGCCACAACGCCAATTACAGCTGGAACGGCGGCAGCGAGGGCGCCACCAACGATCCCGAGGTGGTCGCGCTGCGCGACCAGCAGAAGCGCAATCTCATCGCCACGCTGTTCCTGTCGTTGGGCGTGCCGATGTTCCTCGCCGGCGACGAGATCGGCCGCACGCAGAACGGCAACAACAACGCCTATTGCCAAGACAACGAGCTGTCCTGGACGGATTGGGAGGGCATCCGCGCCGAGGACGAGCGGCTGCACCAGTTCGCGCGCTATCTCATCAAGCTGCGGCGCCAGCATCGGGTCTTCTCGCGGCCGCGCTTCTTTCGCGGCGAGGCGGTGTCGGAGGCCGGACTCAAGGACATCACCTGGTTCACGCCGGAGGGGCGCGAGCTCACGATCGAGGATTGGAACAACCCGACGACGCATTGCATCGGCTGTGTGCTCGGCGGCGCCGCCGGCGAGTTCTACACGCCCGGCGGCCAGCGCGACATCGACGCGAGCTTCTTCGTCATGCTCAACGCGTGGCAGCAGGAGCTGCCATTCCGCATCCCCGAGCTGCCGGTGACCATGGAATGGGAGCCGCTGGTGGATACCTCGCTGCCGACCGGCTGCGGCGCCGACGGGCGGACGTTCTCCGCCGGCGAGGTGTTTCCCCTCAAAGCCCGCTCCTTCGCGCTCTTCATCAATGTCGCGCCGGAAAAACCGGCGCCGGGGCCGACCGGCCTCATCCACCCCGAGGAGCCGCCCGCCGCGCTCCCGGTGGATTTGGTGCGGCCGCCGGTCGAGCCCCAACCTGCCGAGGACAAGGATGAGACGCCACCTTGAGCTGCCGTTCGGCGCCGAGCTGAGCCGCGAGGGCGTGCGCTTCCGCCTGTGGGCGCCCCGAGCGAAGGCGGTGGCGCTGCGGCTCGAGCACGGCGAGCGGCCGATGGCGCGCGCGGGCGGCGGCTGGTTCGAGCTGACCACCGCGGCGGCCCGCGCCGGCAGCCGCTACCGCTATGTCCTCGACGGCCAGGCGGTTCCCGACCCGGCCTCGCGCTACCAGCCCGAGGACGTGCACGGGCCGAGCGAGGTCATCGATCCGCGCAGCTATGACTGGCGCGATACCGACTGGCGGGGGCGGCGCTGGGAGGAGATCGTGCTCTACGAGCTCCACACCGGCACCTTCTCCGAGCGCGGCGATTTCGCCGGCGTCGAGCGCCACCTCGACCACCTGGTGAGCCTCGGCGTCACCGCCATCGAACTGATGCCGGTGGCGGATTTTCCAGGCCAGAGGAATTGGGGCTATGACGGCGTGCTGATCTTCGCGCCCGACAGCCGCTACGGTCGGCCCGAGGATCTGAAGCGGCTCGTCGATACCTGCCATGCGCGCGGCCTCGCCGTGTTCCTCGACGTCGTCTACAACCATTTCGGCCCGGAGGGGAACTACCTCCACGTCTACGGGCCCCAGTTCTTCACCGAGCGCCACCACACGCCGTGGGGCGCGGCCATCAATTTCGACGGCGAGCAGGCGCGGCCGGTGCGCGATTTCTACGTCGAGAATGCGCTCTACTGGCTCGAGGAGTTTCAGCTCGACGGGCTGCGCTTCGACGCCGTCCACGCCATCCGCGACGACAGCGAGCGCCACATCCTGCGCGAGATCGCCGAGACGGTGCGCGCGCGGTTCTCGGGCGAGCGCCCGATCCATCTCGTGCTCGAGAACGACCGGAACGAGGCGCATCTGCTGCGCCCAGGCCTCTACACCGCGCAATGGAACGACGATCTACATCATGCCCTGCGCGTGCTCACCACCGGCGAGAGCGCGGGCTACTACGCCGACTACGCCGATGCGCCGGTCGGGCGCCTCGGCCGCGCGCTGGCCGAGGGCTTTGCCTATCAAGGCGAGAGCTCGGCCTATCGCGAGGAAAAGCGTGGCGAGCCGTCGGCGTATCTGCCGCCGACCTGCTTCGTCTCCTTCATCCAGAACCACGACCAGGTCGGCAACAACGCCTTCGGCACGCGGCTGTCGCGCCTCGCCACGCCCGCTTCCATCCGCATCGCCGCGGCGGTCTATCTGCTCAGCCCGCAAATCCCGATGATCTTCATGGGTGAGGAGTGGGGCGCGGAGCAGCCCTTCACCTTCTTCTGCGACTTCGGCCCCGACCTCGCCGACAAGGTGCGCGAGGGGCGGCGGCGCGAATTCGCGAAATTCCCCGAATTCCGCGACGAGGCGGCGCGCGCGCGCATCCCCGATCCCTGCGCCGCCGCCACCTTCGCCAGCGCCGTCCTCGACTGGAAGGCGCCGGAGCGGCCGCCGCATAGCGAAAGGCGGGCTTGGTACCGCCGGCTGCTGGCGCTGCGGGCGCGCGAGATCGCGCCGCGGCTGCGCGGTATGCGCGGCAGTGCCGGAGCGTGGCGGCCGCTGGGGCCGCGCGCGCTGCGCGTCGACTGGCGGCTTGGCGACGGCTCCCGCCTGACGCTGCTCGCCAATTTCGGCGACGACGCCGTGGCGTTGCCGGAGCCGGCGCGCGGCCGGCTGCTCTACGCCACGGGCGAGACGCCGCGCGACGCGCTGCCGCCGCTCTCCGCCGCCTTCTTCCTCAGCGAGTCCGCCGGCGGATGACCGCGACCGACCGCTCGCTCCTGCGCCTGGCCCGGCTCGCCGGCATCGCGCCCACCTACCGCGACGCGTGGAACAAGCAGCGCCGCGTCACGCCGGAGACGCTGCGCATGGTGCTGGCGGCGATGGGCTTCGCCGCGGCCAGCCGTAGCGATCTCGCCGCGGCGCTGGCCGAGCTCGAGGCGGAGGAATGGCGCGCGCTGCTGCCGCCGGTGGTCACCGCACTCGATGACGAGACCGCGACCGTGCCGGTGACGATCGCCGGCGCGCAGGAGGACCGGGCATCCTGGACGCTCATGCTCGAGAGCGGCGAGCAGCGCGAAGGGAGCGCCGCGCTCGGCGATCTGCAACGCCTGGCCGAGAAGCGGCGGGCGCAGCGCCTCGCTCTGCCGGTCGGCCACAGTCTGCCGCAGGGCTATCATCGCCTCGCGGTCACCGTCGGCGCGCTCAGCGAGGAGACGGCGCTGATCGTTGCGCCGCGCGCCGGCCACCTGCCTCGCGAGCTGCAGCCGGGCGGACGGGCCTGGGGCCTCACGGCGCAGCTCTACGGCGTGCGCTCGTCGCGCAATTGGGGCATGGGCGACTTCTCAGACCTCGCCGCGCTGGCCGCCGGCGCGGCGCGACGCGGCGCACGCACGCTCGGCATCAATCCGCTGCATGCGCTGTTCCCGGCCGAGCCGCGCCACATCAGCCCCTATTCGCCCTCGAGCCGGTTGTTCCTCAATCCGCTCTATATCGACATCGAGGCCGTGCCCGATTTCGCCGAGAGCACGGCGGCGCAGCTATGCATCGCGAGTCCCGAGGCGGCGACGCGGATCGCTGCCGTGCGCGACAGCGACCTGGTCGACTACGAGCAGATTGCCGCGCTCAAGCACCCGGTGTTCGCCGAGCTCCACCGCAGCTTCGCCGCGCGCCATCTCGGCGCTATCAGGGACGGCGCCGTCACCGAGCGGGGCGCTGCCTTCCGCCGCTTTCAGCGCGAGGGCGGGCGGGCGCTGGCGGCTTACGCCACCTTCACCGCCCTGCACGAGCACATGCTCGGCCAGGGCGCGGGCTTCTCGTGGCAGGACTGGCCGGCGCCGCTGCGCGACGCCGGATCGCCGGAGGTGGCACGCTTCGCCGCCGAGCACGGCGCCCGCATCGAGCTGCATCAATATCTGCAGTGGGAAGCGGACCGACAGCTCGGCGAGGCCGCCCGTGCCGGCGAGCGGGCGGGCCTGTCGATCGGCCTCTATCGCGACCTCGCCGTCGGCGTCGATCCCAACGGCGCCGAGGCCTGGGCCGATCCGTCGATGATGGTCGCCGGCGCCACCGTCGGCGCGCCGCCCGACATCCTCAACATGAAGGGCCAGGATTGGGGTCTGGCGCCGGTAAACCCGGTGATGCTGCGGCGCCATGCCTACGCACCGTTCGTCGCGGCGCTGCGCGCCAATATGCGCCATGCCGGCGTGCTGCGCATCGATCACGCCATGGCGCTGATGCATCTCTATTGGGTGCCGCGCGGCGCGAGCGCGGCGCAGGGCGCCTATGTCGCGTATCCCTTCGAGGATCTGCGGCGCATCGTCGCGCTCGAGAGCCGGCGCCAGCGCTGCGCCGTCATCGGCGAGGATCTCGGCACCGTGCCCGCGGGGTTCCGCGAGACCATGCGCGATAGCGGCGTGCTCTCCTATCGCCTGCTGCTGTTCGAGCGCGGCCGCGGCGGTAATTTTCTGCCGCCGGAGGACTATCCCGAACTCGCCGCCGCCTCCTTCTTGACGCACGACCTCGCCACGCTCAGAGGATTCTGGCTCGGCCGCGATCTCGAATGGCGGCGCCGGCTCGATCTCTATCCGAGGCCCGAGATCGCCGCCAAGGAAGAGCAGGAGCGGCGGCGCGACCGGCGTCGCCTGCTCGACGCGCTGACCCGCGCCGGAACGCTGGCGCCGGGTGCTGCCAAGCGGCTGCTGCCGCGCGACGACGAACCGATCTTCGAGCCGGAGCTCGCTGAGGCGGTGCACCGCTTCCTCGGCCGCACCAAGGCCCGTCTCGCGCTACTGCAGATCGAGGATGCGCTGGGCGAGATCGAGCAGGCGAATTTGCCGGGTACGGTACACGAGCACCCGAACTGGCGGCGCAAGCTGTCGCTGGCGATGGAGCAGGCGCTGCGCGAGCCGCTGTTCCGGCGGCTCGCCGCCGCGCTCGAGGAGGAGCGCGCTGAGCCGCGGCGCGCGGCGACCGGTTCATGACAACGCCGCCGCGCGCCACCTATCGGCTGCAGTTCAATCGCGACTTCACCTTCACCGACGCCGGCGCGCTGGTCGACTATCTCGCCGATCTCGGCATCAGCCATGTCTATGCCTCGCCCTTTCTGAAGGCGCGGCCCGGCTCGACACATGGCTACGACATCATCGACCACAACAAGATCAATCCGGAGATCGGCGACATCGAGGATCTCATCGCGCTGACCGACCGCTTGGCGCGGCGCGGCATGGGGCTGGTCCTGGATTTCGTGCCGAACCACATGGGCATCGGCCCGGACAACGCCTGGTGGCTCGACATCCTCGAATGGGGCCGGCTGTCGCCTTATGCCGATTTCTTCGACATCGACTGGCAGGCGCACCGTCCCGACCTCGCCGGCAAGGTGCTGTTCCCGGTGCTCGGCGACCAGTACGGCGTCATCCTCGAGAAGGGCGAGATCCGCCTGCGCTTCGATGCCGGCGACGGCAGCTTCAGCGCCTGGTATTACGACCATCGCTTTCCCATTACGCCGCTGCGCTACGCGGCGATTCTGCGCGATGTCGCCATGCCGGCGGGCGAGGGCGGCGGCGCGCTGAAGCGTCTCGCCGATGTGTTCGCCCGGCTGGGCCAGTCACGCGCGCGCAAGAGCGGCACGGGCGTCCATGCCGAGGGCATGCAGCTCAAGGCGGCGCTGGCCGCCCTGGCGGCGCGCGAGCCCGCGGTGACGGCGGCGCTCGATCAGGCGGCGGAAAGCTTCAACGGCGCGCCGGGCAAGCCGGAGAGCTGGCGCCGGCTGCACGCGCTGCTCGAGGCGCAGGCCTATCGCATCGCCTATTGGCGCGTCGCCTCCGACGAGATCAACTATCGCCGCTTCTTCAATATCAACGACCTCGCGGGCATCCGCATCGAGCTGCCCCAGCTGTTCGAGCGCGCGCACCGCCTGGTGCTGACGCTGGTCGCGGAGCGGCGGCTCCATGGATTGCGCATCGACCACATCGACGGCCTCTTTGATCCCACAGGATATTGCGAGCGGCTGCAGCGCGAGGCGGCCGCGGCGGCCGGGCTGCCGGCGGGCAGCTTCTACATCGCGGTCGAGAAGATTCTGGCGCCCTACGAGGCGCTGCGCGATTGGCCGGTGGCAGGCACCACCGGCTACGACTTCATCCGCGAGGTCGGCGGCTTGTTCATCGACGCCGATGGCGAGCGGCCGCTGCTGCGGGCCTATCGCCGCTTCACCGGCCGTGCCGAAAGCTTCGACACGGTGCTCTATGCCGGGAAGCGCCGCATTACCGAGGTCAACCTCGCGAGCGAGGCCAATGTCCTCGCGCAGAAGTTCCACGCGCTGTCGCGCAGCCATTGGCGCTGCCGCGATTTCACCTTGCACGGCATGCGCGGCGCGCTCGACGAGGTCATCGCCGCCTTTCCGGTCTACCGCACCTATGTGAGCGGTGCGGACGCCGCCGCCGAGGATCGGCGCTACATCGACTGGGCGGCGGCGCAGGCGAAAAAGCGCTGGCCCGGCGCGGACACCTCGATCTTCGACTTCGTCCATGGCGTGCTCACCCTCGATCTCGCCCAGCGCGGCAGCGGCTACAGCCGCCCCGCCGTGCTCGATCTCGCCATGAAATTCCAGCAGATCACCGGCCCGGTCATGGCCAAAGGCGTCGAGGACACCGCGTTCTACCGCTATGTCCCGCTGCTCGCGCTCAACGAGGTCGGCGGCGATCCGCGCCGCTTCGGCCTGTCCGCCGCCGCCTTCCATCGCGTCGCGGAGATTCGGGCCAAGCGCTGGCCGCTCGGCATGCTGGCCAGCAGCACGCATGACACCAAGCGCGGCGAGGACGCGCGCGCGCGCCTCGCATTGTTGTCCGAGGTGCCGCGCGACTGGGGGCGGCGCGTCGCGCTCTGGGCGCGGCTCAACCGGCTGCGGCGCGGCGAGGTCGATGGCGCGCCGGCGCCCGACCGCAACGATGAGTATTTCTTCTACCAGACCGTCGTCGGCGCCTGGCCGCTCGACCTCAGGCCCGACGATGCGCCGGGGCTCGCCGCCTTCGCCGAGCGGGTGCAGGCGACCATGACCAAGGCGGTGCGCGAGGCGAAGGAGCATTCGAGCTGGAGCAATCCCAATGCCGATTACGAGGCGGTGCTCGGCCGCTTCGTCGCCGGCGCGCTCGACGGCTCGCGCCCCAACCCGTTCGTCCAGGACATGCACGCCTTTGTCGAGAGCCTGGCGCGCGCCGGCGCGATCAACAGCCTGGCGCAGACCTTGATCAAGCTCGCCGCGCCCGGCGTGCCCGACACCTACCAGGGCGGCGAGCTCTGGGATTTCAGCATGGTCGATCCCGACAACCGGCGGCCGGTGGATTGGACGGCCAGGCGCCGGCTGCTCGACGAATTGCGCGAGCGCTTCGGCGACCGGCCGATCGGTCGCCAGGCCTTCGCCGAGCTGGCGGCGCATTGGCGCGACGGGCGCGAGAAGCTGTTCCTGACCTGGCGCGCGCTCGCGTTCCGCCGCGAACAGCCGGCGCTCTTCGCCGGCGGCGCCTATGTGCCGCTGCAGACCGGCGGCCGGCACGCCGACCGCCTGTTGGCGTTCGCGCGCGTCGCCAACGGGCATGCCGCGGTGGCCGTCGCGCCGCGGCTGGTGACATCGCTGCTGCGCAACGGCGGCGCCATCGACTGGACCGACACGATCGTGACGTTGCCGACGGGCCGCGGCTGGCGCGACGCGCTTGCCGGCCGCGAGCTCGGCCCGCGCGACGAGTCGGTCGCCGCCGCCGAGCTGCTGGCGGACTTTCCGGTCGCGCTGCTGGCGGGTGCGTGACGAAGCCGGCGGTCGTCATCTAGACTAGTATTCGCCGCCGATCACATGCCGCGCACGGCGTCCCCCTCACCCTTGTGTGTCTCGGATGTGGCAGAAGGAGTGTCGAGCTGGTGGGGCATGCCCCACCAGCTCGACGGCCGTCCGACCGATCACCCTCTGATGCTCTTCGTGTGGCAGCGAACCATCGCCTGGGAGCCAGGTCAGCGGCCGTCCCGTCATTCACCCGAACAGTTGCCTGGGCTCGCGCCCGAACATGCAAGGCAGGGACACACGGATTATGGCACTCCAACGCACTTTTGTCGGCATCGACGTATCGAAGGAATGGCTCGATCTCTGGCTTGCGCCGCTGAAGCGGTTCGAGCGCGCCGGCAATGACGGCGCCGGCTGGGCCGCGGTGATCGGCCTGTTGAAATCTCTCGGCATCGAAGCGGGCATCGTGGTCGCTTTCGAGGCGACCGGTGGCTATGAGCAAGGCCTGCGGCGGGCCTTGCTTGAAGCGGGCTTCGACGTACGGCGGCTCAATCCGCTGCGCGTTCGGCTCTATGCCAAGAGCCTCGGTCGCAACGCCAAGAACGACCGGATCGATGCGCGTGTCATCGCGCGCTATGCCGAGGCCGCAGACACCACGCCCGACATTCTCGATCCGGCGCGCGAGCGCCTGGCCGAACTGGTGTCCCACCGGCGCCGTCTGGTCGATGAGCGCGTCGCCGTCGGCAATCAGACCAACACGCTCCACTGCGTCCTCCTCCAGGCCCAGAACCGCAAGCGCCTGGCGCTGATCGAGCGCCAGATCGACGAAACAGACACCCTCATCCTCGAGGCGGTCGGCCAAGTCCCGAGCCTTGTTGCCAAGGTCGGGCTGCTCAAGACCCTGAAGGGCGTCAAGGACATCACGGCAATTGCCCTCGTCGCCCTGCTGCCCGAACTCGGCCGGATCTCGCGCCGTGCCATCGCCGCACTCGTCGGCCTTGCCCCCTTCGATCACGACAGCGGCAAATTCACTGGAACCCGATCCATCGCCGGCGGGCGCGCCGCGGTGCGAACCGCTCTCTACATGGCAGCCCGCGCCGCCGCCCGCAGCAAGTCCCCACTCGGCGACTTCTACAAGCGCCTCATCGCCGCCGGAAAATCGCCGAAGGTCGCCACGGTTGCCCTCATGCGCAAAATGCTCGTCACCCTCAACGCCATGGTCCGCGATAACGAGGCGTGGAAACATGCTAAGCCATGCTAAGACACAGTTGCTCCCATCGCT
>DASWFH010000082.1:0-4194 GCA_036394355.1 Allostellaceae bacterium
CCCAACAGCGAGCCCATGAGGATGAAATTGGTGAAATAGCCGAACATCCGCACATAGGACGGAACCCAACGGATCAGCACGAGCTCGAGGAACAGGATGGAAAAGCTGGCGAGGAAGAGCCGGCGATAAGGATGGGCGTAGGCCGGTTCGTTGGCCGGGCTCAGCGACGCGGTGTCTTCGAACATGTGCCGGGGATTCCCGTTGCTTGGGGCAAGCGCGAAGCGCAACGGGAAGATAATCGGCACTGCTGAACCCAGAGTTAATTCCCATAATATACATTATGCGATATCCGCCTTTAAGCTGTGCGTCCCCCGCGCCGGTTTAACACCCCTTCTGCTTCGCATCGGCGCGGGTCCAGGTCTGCGTCTCGCCGAACAGCGGGATGCCGACATAGCCGCGCAGCTTGAGGAGCTCGCCGTCGAGCGTCATGGTGGCGCGATAGGTCTTGCCGTTCTCGGGGCTGTAGATCCAGCCGTCGCCCCAGCGCTTCGCCTCGAGCTGGCGGAAGTCGCCGAGCATCATGAGCCCGCAGAGCGGCCGCTGCCGCAGCGCCGCATCCTTATTGTCGCGGTCGACGGCCGGCGCGCCGTCGCGGATCGGGTCGGCCAGCCAGACCAGCTTGCCGCAGAGCTTGTCGGCGCACGGATAGATCTCGATCACGCCCTTGCCGCTCTCGCTGAGCCAGCGCCCGAGCACTGGCGGCGGCTGCGCTCCGGCGCGCACCGCGACGATGACCAGCGACAATACGGCTAACCCGCGGATCGACACGCGCATCCGACGCGCCCTCGGCCCTTCCCGCTCGGATCGACGCGAGCTCGCGTCTTCCCGCCCGCCGCATGATACCGGTTGGGAGGCGCGCTTGGCAGCGCCCGTTGCGTCTGGCAAACGGATCGCGACAAGGGATAGCATCCGGCGGGTGAATGCGATTACCTTTCCGGCAACCGAATCCGGCGCTGCTCGTTCCCCGGCCATCCGATGAACCCTGTCGCCGCATATCTCTCGGTCGGCCTCGGCAGCGCGCTCGGCGGCGCGGCGCGCTATGGCTGCGGCTTGCTGGCGGCGGCGCTGTGGCCGGTGGGATTTCCGTGGATGACGATCCTCATCAATATCGTCGGCTCCCTCGTCATCGGCCTCTTCGCCACCCTCGCCGGCCCGGACGGACGCCTGCTGGTCGGCACGCTTGGGCGGCAATTCGTCATGGTCGGGCTGTGCGGCGGCTACACCACCTTCTCCGCCTTCAGCCTCGAGACTTTCGACCTGCTGCGCGCCGGGCGGGCGCTCGCCGCCGCCGCCAACCTCGCGCTGTCCCTGGCCTTCTGCCTGATTGCCGTGTGGCTCGGCCACCGCATCGCGCGCAGGCTTAATCAATGACCGCATCTTCCAGGTTTATCGTATTGTTCTTCCGGCATTCGCTGCTACGCGGTAAGTTGATTCGCCGCACTGCGGGACGATCCTAGATGGCGTGGGCCTGGGTGATCATCGGCAGCGCGCTGGGCGGCATGACCCGCTACGGCATCTCGGGCGCCGTGGCGCGCCGCATCGGCGAGACCTTTCCTTGGGGGACGTTGGCGGTGAACGTGTCGGGCTCATTCGTCATCGGCGTGTTTGCCGCGCTCGTCATGCCCGGCCATGCGCTCGCCGGCGAGCGCATGGCCGGCGTCTTCGTGATGACGGGGCTATGCGGCGGCTACACTACCTTCTCATCCTTCAGCCTGCAGACGCTCAACCTGGCCCGCGATGGCGAGTGGCCGCGCGCGCTCGCCAATATCGTCGCCTCGGCAGCGCTGTGCCTCCTGGCGGTGTGGGCCGGTTTCGCGCTGGGCGCGTTTACTCCCGGAGGATAATCATGCAGCTTTCCCGCGACGCCGTGCTGCTGCGCATCTTCATCGGCGAGGACGACCAGCACAAGCATCTGCCGCTCTACGAGGCCATCGTCCTGAAGGCGCGGGAACAGCATGTGGCGGGAGCGACGGTGCTGCGCGGACCCATGGGCTTCGGCCATTCGAGTAGGCTGCACACGGCGAAGGTGCTGCGGCTCTCGGAGGATTTGCCCGTGGTGGTGGAGATCGTCGACAGCGAGGAGAAGATCAACGCCTTCCTGCCCCTGCTTGAGGCCATGATGGGAAGCGGGAGCGGCCTCGTCACCATCGAGAAGGTGCAGGTGCTGCAATACGGCGCGCGCGCCAAGAGCTGAGAGCAAATCATCCATGGACATCGCCAAGATCCCCATCGGCGTCGCGCCGCCGCATGACATCAATGTGATCATCGAGATTCCGCAAGGCGGCGAGCCGATCAAATACGAGGTCGACAAGGTGTCGGGCGCGCTGCGCGTCGACCGCTTCCTGCACACGGCGATGTTCTACCCGGCGAATTACGGCTTCATCCCGCACACGCTCTCGCCCGATGGCGATCCCTGCGACGTGCTGGTGGTGGCGCAGGTGCCGGTGATGCCGGGCGCCGTCATCCGCTCGCGGCCGATCGGCGCGCTCCTCATGGAGGACGAGGCGGGTGGCGACGAGAAGATCATCGCCGTCCCCGTCGAGGCGCTCCATCCCTTCTATAACAATGTGCGCAGCTATCAGGATTTGCCGCCGCTCCTGTGCGAGCAGATCGCGCATTTCTTCAGCCATTACAAGGATCTCGAGCGCGGCAAATGGGTCAAGGTGGCGCGCTGGGTCGGGCCTGAGGAGGCGGCCGACCTGGTGCGCGAGGCCATCGCCCGCGCCCGGGAGAAGGCGCCTTGAGCCGCGCACCGGACCTGCCCCGCCTGCTCGACATCATGGCACGGCTGCGCGATCCCGAGCGCGGCTGTCCCTGGGATCGCGAGCAGAGCTTCGCCACCATCGCCCCCTACACCATCGAGGAAGCCTATGAGGTGGCGGAGGCGTGCGAGCGCGGCGATCCAGCCGCGCTCAAGGACGAGCTCGGCGATCTGCTCTTCCAGGTCGTCTTTCACGCGCGCATGGCCGAGGAGGCCGGCCTCTTCGACTTCAACGACGTGGCGCGCGCGATCGCCGACAAGATGCTGCGCCGCCATCCCCATGTCTTCGGCGACGCGCGGATCGCCGATGCGGCGGCGCAGACGCTCGCCTGGGAGGAGCACAAGGCGGCCGAGCGCCACGCCGCCGCCGCCGCGGCAGGCCAGCCAGCAAGCGCGCTCGACGGCGTCGGCGAGGCGCTTCCCGCCCTCACCCGCGCGTTGAAGCTGCAGCGCCGCGCCGCGCGCATCGGCTTCGAATGGCGCGAGCTGCGGCCGATCCTCGACAAGATCAGCGAGGAGATCGACGAACTGCGCGCGGAGCTCGATGCCGGCGGCGCCTCGGCGCGGGTCGCCGACGAGATCGGCGACCTGCTGTTCGCGGTGGTCAATCTGGCGCGGCGCGCCGAGGCCGATCCCGAGCAGGCGCTGCGCGCCGCCTGCCGCAAGTTCGCGCGCCGCTTCCGCCGCGTCGAGGCCCTGCTCGCCACCGGTCGCAGCTCGACCGAGGCAGCTGGGCTCAAGGAAATGGAAGCGCTGTGGCGTCAAGCAAAGAAAGAGCAAGGTTAACTAGTTAAAAAAATCCGCAAGTAATTTCGTAAAATCATTTCCAAAAGTCCTGTATGGAATCGAGCTTCCTGCCCATAATCTGCACAAAAGAAGCGCAGCAATATTGTGACATCACCGACGACAGGTGTTGCGCTGTCCAGGGCAGAAGGATATCCAGCAGTGAGCACAGACAAACGAGCAAGCTTGTCCTCGGGCTTGCTCGGCTTGAAGGACGCCGCTCCTGCCGTCGAGGACGGCACGTCTTCCAGTACTGCGGCCTTAAGCGACACCGCACAGGCTGAATCACGCGCCAAGGTTCTCTACACGAAGGGGGCGGCGTCCGCCTCCGGTTTCCGTCCGAGCCAATGGTCCTTCGACGACCCGGCGACAGCCGCGCCGGCGCAGCCCGCGCCCACCTCCGAGCCACAGCGGCTGGTCATGCCGTTTCCGGCGAGGACGAGCGCCCCCCTGCCCGCAGCGCCGGCCATCCCGGCCATGATACGCTCGGCGCTGGCCAAGAAGCCGGCACTGGGGATGGTAGCCGTCGTCGCCTGCATCGCGCTCGGCATCGCCGTCGCCGTCGTCGCCAGGCCGCATCGCGCCGGCGACTCGCCGGTGGCCGTCCTCCCGGCCGCGCTGCCGCCTCCGCCGCTCGCCACCCCCGCGCC
>DASWFH010000083.1:0-3065 GCA_036394355.1 Allostellaceae bacterium
TGACGCAGCGGCAATGCCTCTTCGTCACCGAGTACCTCGTCGATTTCAACGCCAGGCAGGCGGCGATCCGCGCCGGATATCCGCCGGCCTCGGCGGCCAATCGCGGCTATGAGCTGCTGCATTTCTGCGCGCCGGTGATGCAGCGCGTCGAGGCGGCGCTGGCCGAGCGCGAGCGGCGCACGCTGGTCGCCGCCGACCGCGTGCTCAAGGAGATCGCGCGCATCGCCTTCGCCGACATCCGCCGCTACCTGGCCGAAGGGCCGGACGGCATCACGGTGCGGCCGCTCGCCCAATTGAGCGACGACGACGCGGCGGCGGTGGCGGAGATCCGCGGCGCCGGCCAGACCAGCGGGCCGCGCGGCGTCAAGCTGCACGACAAGCGGGCGGCGCTCGAGCTGCTCGCCCGCCATCTCGGCCTCATCGGCAAGCGGCGCGACAGCGCGCCGGCCTGGCGCGGCGGCAATGTGGGCGATGCCCGCGAGATCCTGCGCCAGCGCCTGATGCGCTACGCCGGCGAGACCGAGGCGCCCGCCGCCGTGCCGGCGCGATCGGACGCCTGACCCGCCCGCCCCTCGTTTCAGCCGGCGGGCGCCCGACCGCAGGATGCGCTCCACGTCGCGCCCGGCGCTTTCCTGGCGACAACGCGCCGGCCATGGCGTTGACTAGGCCGGGGCTTCGGGCGAGGCGCAGCAACCATGTTCCCGGCGATCGATCTCGGCGACTTGGAGCGCTACCGCGTGCACGCGGGCGGCGGCGCGGTGAAGCTGGCCGACATCGACCCGCGCGACCGCCAGGGGCTGTCCTTCGGCAAGGCGGAGGCCAAGAAGGCGACGGCGGCCGATATCGCCGAGATCGACCGGCTGCAGGAGATCCTCTACGCGCAGGCCAAGCACGCCGTGCTCGTCGTCCTGCAGGGGATGGATGCGAGCGGCAAGGACGGCGCCATCCGCAACGTGTTCGGCCAGCTCAGCCCGCTGGGCGCCGTCGCCACGAGCTTCAAGCAGCCGACCGAGCATGAGCTGGCGCACGATTTCCTGTGGCGCGTCCACGAGGCGGTGCCGCCGCGGCGGATGATCGGCATCTTCAACCGCTCGCATTACGAGGACGTGCTCGTCGTGCGCGTCCACGGCCTGGCGCCGCCCGACCGCGTCGATGCGCGCTACGGCGAGATCAACGCCTTCGAACAGCATCTGGCCGAGAACGACACGACGATTCTGAAATTCTTCCTGCACCTCTCGAAGAAGGAGCAGACCCGCCGGCTGCGGGCCAGGCTCGAGGATCCGACCAAGCGCTGGAAGTTCAGCCCCAGCGATGTCGCCGAGCGCGAGCGCTGGGATGACTACATGACCGCCTACGAGATCGCGCTGGAGCGGTGCAGCACCGATGCGGCGCCCTGGTTCGTCGTGCCCGCCGACCGGAAATGGTACCGCGACGCCGTGATCGCCCGCATCGTGCGCCGCACGCTCGAAGCGCTTGACCTCGCCTATCCGAGCGAGATGCCCGGGCTGGACAAGCTGCGCATCACCTAGCGCGGCGAGGCGCGGCGCCGGTAGTCCTTCTCTACGCGACGCCGCCATGCTAAGCCGCGGCGATGAGCGCGGATGGCGACGGCGCCCCCTACCTGCCGTTCGAGGGCGGCCGCTTCCGGCTGGCGATGGGGCTGATGCCGCTGCCATCAGCCGAATGGATCGAGATCGACGACCGCTTTTCCGCCGACCTCGCCGCCAAGCACGCCTTGTTGCAGGCGCGCCATGCCGATGTCTTCGCGGCGCTGCCGGAATCCCATGCCGCGTCGGTCGAGCTGCTGGCGCTGCTGGCGCGGCACCTGCCGCACCATCATCCCGGTGCCTTCCGCCGCGCCGGCGACCACCTCGTCAATAGGGCCACGGCGGAAACCTGGGACGTCGCGCAGCCCGCGCTCCACCCCCTCGACCTCGCCGGCCGGCTGGTGCAGGAGGATCTCTGCCTGTTGCTCTCGGATTGCGGCCCCTACCGGCTGGTCGCGGCGTCGCTCTGCTCGCCGGCGCGCTGGCGGCTCGCGGACAAGATCGGCCGGCCGCTCGGCGCGATCCACGACCCGGTGCCGGGCTATGGCGCGAAGCTCGCGGCGCCGGTCGACCGCTTCTTCGCCCTGCTCAAGCCGGGCAAGCTGGTGTGGCGGCTCAACTGGGGCATCGTCGACGATCCGGCGCCGTTTCAGCCGGTGGCGCGCGCCGCGGCGGCGCCGGTCACCGCGGAGAATGCCGGCGAGCGCTTGTGGCTGCGCGTCGAGCGCCAGACCCTGCAGCGCTTGCTCACAACCGGCGCCGTGGTGTTCACGATCCGCACGCATATCACCCGGCTCGAGGCGGCGATCCGCAGCCGCACGAGCGCCGTCGAACTCGCCGCGGCGCTGCGCGACATGCCCGAAGACACCCGCCGCTACAAGCAGATCGCGCCGATCGCCCCCGCCCTCCTCGCCTGGCTCGACGCCCGCGCCGGTTAGCCCTCGCCGATCGCGCGCCCCACCGGCGATGTGCGCGAGGCTTGGCGCCAAGCGAATCGTCAGTGGACCGTGTCGGTTTCCCGCGGCGTGACGCGCACCAGCTCATGCACGGCGTCGTCGATCAGCAGCCACGAGGTGATGCGCTGCTCGTCGACCAAGGCGCGTCGCAGCGCCATGATGCGCGCATGCACGGCGAGCGGCGCTTCCGCGCCGTGCCGCGCCACGAGCCATGCCGCAATCATCCAGATGCCGCGGTTCATGCCCAAAGCCTAGGTTGAATCTCTTTGCGATTCGTGAATTCGCACGCCACGCCGTTGCGCGATCGGCGGGATTTCCGGAAAAATTCGGCAATGCGCGCGGTTTTGAACCCGCGCCCATTGGCCTATATATTTCTACCGGCGGGCTGATCGGAGGGCGCGCGGCAATGGGATCGTGGACGCTCGAGGATATTCCCTGGCGCCGGTTCGACGGCGCCAAGGTCGAGCCTGACCTACTCCGCATCGTCAAGGCGGCGAGCCTGGTCGAGCAGAACGGCGCCGACTACGCGCAATATCTCTGCGGCGTCTTCCATGACGATCCC
>DASWFH010000084.1:0-2455 GCA_036394355.1 Allostellaceae bacterium
GGTGCTGACGCTCGAGCGCGTCAGCGGCATCCGCGTCGATGACCGCGCGGCGCTCATCGCCGCGGGTCACGACATCCACGTCATCCTCGCCAACGCGGCCGGCGCTTTCTTCAACCAGGTATTCCGCGACGGCTTCTTCCATGCCGACCTGCATCCGGGCAACCTCTTCATCGAGGCCACGGGCGCGATCGTCGTCGTCGATTTCGGCATCATGGGCCGGGTCGACCGCAATACGCGCTACTACCTTGCGGACATGCTGCTGGCTTTCCTTCAGGGCGACTACCGCCGCGTCGCGGAAGTGCATTTCGAGGCGGGCTACGTACCGGCGCGCCAATCGCTCGAGGCCTTTTCCCAGGCCTGCCGCTCGATCGGCGAGCCGATCCTCGGGCGGCCCTTGCACGAGATCTCGCTGGGCCGGCTGCTGGCGCAGCTCTTCCAGGTCACCGAGCAGTTCCAGATGGAGACGCAGCCGCAGTTGCTGCTGCTGCAGAAAACCATGGTGCTCGCCGAGGGCGTCGGCCGCCTGCTCGACCCCACCGTCAACATGTGGGCGCTGGCGCGCCCGCACATCGAGGCGTGGATGCGCGAGAATCGCGGGCCCGAGGCGCGGCTGCGCGACGCCGCCGCCGACACCATGTCGGTGCTCGAGCGCCTGCCGGCGCTGATGAAGGATATCCAGCGGCTCGGCGGCGCCATTACCGAGGGCGGCGGGCTGCCGCTCCATCCCGACACCGTCGCCGAGATCGCCCGGCGCGGCGCGATCGAGCTGCTCGGCCTGCCGCTATGGATCATCGCCCTCGCTCTCGCGGCGATCGCGGTCGCATTATGGTAAACGCGGCCCGGCTTGCCTCGACCGCCGCGCGGCCTGTATCGTGGCAGCACCTTTTCCGGAGGTATGCTTGCCGCTCCAGGGCCGGCGGATCCTGCTGATCGTCGCGGGCGGCATCGCCGCCTATAAGAGCCTCGACCTGATCCGACGCTTGCGCGAGCGCGGCGCGCTGTTGCGCGTCGTCATGACCAAGGGCGCGCAGCAATTCGTGACGCCGCTCGCCGCCGCCTCGCTCAGCGCCGAGCGCGTCTACACCGACCTCTTCTCGCTGACCGAGGAGAGCGAGATGGGGCATCTGCGCCTCGCCGGCGAGGCCGACCTCGTCGTCGTCGCTCCCGCGACGGCCGATATCCTCGCCAAGATGGCGGCCGGGCTCGCCGACGACCTCGCCTCGACCGCGCTCCTCGCCACCGACAAGCCGATCCTTATCGCGCCGGCGATGAATTTCCGCATGTGGGAGCACGCCGCCACCCGCGCCAATCTCGCGCTCCTGGAAAAGCGCGGCGTGCGCCGCGTCGGTCCCAATGCCGGCGCCTTGGCCGAGGGCGAGACCGGCATGGGCCGCATGGCCGAGCCGCTGGAGATCGTCGCCGCGGTCGAGCAGATGCTCGGCGTCGGCGGCCTCCTCAAGGGCCGCCGCGCGCTCGTCACCAGCGGGCCGACGCATGAGGCGATCGATCCGGTGCGCTATATCGCCAACCGCTCTTCGGGCAAGCAGGGCCATGCCATCGCCGCGGCCCTGGCGCAGCTCGGCGCCGACACCGTGCTGATCTCCGGGCCGACCGCCGAGCATGACCCGCCGGGCGTCACGGTGGTGCATGTGCAATCGGCGCGCGACATGCTGGCGGCCTGCGAGAAGGCGCTGCCGGCCGATGTCGCGGTGTGCGCCGCCGCCGTCGCCGACTGGCGCGCCGAGGCCGCGCCGCAGAAGCTCAAGAAGAAGAACGGCGCGCCGCCGGCGCTCAAGCTTGTCGAGAACCCGGACATCCTCGCCAGCTTGAGCAAGCCCGGCAATCGCCGTCCGCGCCTCGTCGTCGGCTTCGCCGCGGAGACCGAGAAGGTGGTCGAGCACGCCACGGCGAAGCGCGCCCGCAAAGGCTGCGACTGGATCCTCGCCAACGACGTGTCGCCGGCGACCGGCACCTTCGGCGGCGACGCCAACACCATCCACCTCATCGACGAGGCGGGCGTCGAGGATTGGCCACCGCTGTCGAAGCGCGATGTCGCCGAGCGCCTGGCGCAGCGCATCGCCGCCTTCCTCGAGCGCAAGGCGGCGGAATGAGCGGCGCCGCTTCCGGCGCAGCGGGCTGAGGGCCATGTTGCGGCTCAGCAAGAAGCTCCTCTTCGCCATCGAGGCGGTGCTCGACATCGCCTACAACGCCGGCACGCTGCCGGTGCAGTCGAGCGAGATCACGCGGCGCCAGGGCATCCCGCGCCGCTATCTCGAGCAGGTGCTGCAGCAGCTCGTGCGCGCCGGCGTGCTCTCGGGCGTGCGCGGCCCGCGCGGCGGCTATCGCCTGGCGCGCGAGCGCCGCCGCATCAACCTCGGCGAGATCGTCCGCGTCGTGCGCTCGCTCGAGAGCGGCGAGGACCCGATCGAGGGCGAGGGCGGCGCGGAGCTCGGCC
>DASWFH010000085.1:0-2036 GCA_036394355.1 Allostellaceae bacterium
TCCGGCAGGTAGCCGCGCGCGCCGCGGTGGCCTTGCAGATCCATCAAAGGATCATCTGTGTCTGCGTGGTGACCGAAAGGAGCTTGCCGCTCTCGTCGGTGATGCGCGTCTCCCAGACGTGCGTGCGCTTGCCCTTGTGGATCGGCTTGGCCTCGGCTTGCACGGTGCCCGAGCGGCAGCCGGCGATGAAGTTGGTCTTGGATTCGAGCGTCGCGGTGCGCTGGCCCTCGGCGAGATTGGCGAGCGTGCCGGCGGCGCCGATGGTGTCGGCGAAGGCCATCAGCGTGCCGCCGTGGAGGCTGCCGCCAACGGTGGTGAGCTTGTCAGCCACCTTGAGGCGGGCGAGCACGCGATCGGGCGTGACCTCGACGAACTCGATGCCGAGGTGCGCCATCAGCCCGGTGTGCCATTCGACTTTCACGGCGCGCGCATCACAGAGAGAAGTCTACGTCGCCGGTGAAGCGCTCGATGCGCATCTTGGTCGCGAAGGGCTCGCGCTCCTTGTTGAACCTGGCGTGCAGCGCCTGGTTGGCCACATAGCCTTCGTAGTGCTGGCGCGATTCGATGCCGTAGACCATCGCGTGCGCGCTCCAGCCGGTGGCGTCGGCCTCGGCGATCTTCAGGCGCTTGACCCACAGGAAGCCGGGCTGGCGCAGCACTTCGGACATGTGGCCGCCTTCCAGCCAGCGCATCACCTGCGCCTCGCCGCCGGGGGCGATCCAGAAGCGCACGATGAGGAAGTACCGGGGTTCTTTCATCGACTGGGCACCATGGTGCAAAGCATGACGAGGATCATCGCCAGAAGCAACGCCGCGCTGAGCGCGAGCGACAAGTGTATGCCGATCAGGCTGCCGCCGAGCCCCACGGTGACGCCGCTGAAAGCGCGCAGCCCGAGCGCCGACATGCTGAACAGGCCGATCACGCGCCCGCGCACCGGCGCCGGCGCGTTGATCTGCACCAGCGTCTGCGCCATGGCATAGAAGGACAGCTCGAGGAAGCCGGCGGCGAAGAGCAGCGCCAGCGCCATGGGATACGAGCTCGTCGCGGCGAACCCGCCAATGGCGATGCACCAGCCCATCGCCAGCAGGAAGGCGCTGCGCGGCGAGGGCGGCAGCAGTCCGCGGCTCTCCAGCGCGAATCCGGCGGTCAGCGCGCCGGCGGCGTCGGCGGCGAACAGCGTGCTGTAGGTGAAGCCGCCGTCGCCGTGCCCGAGCTCTTGCGCGAAGCCGGGCATCTGCGCCTGGTAGGCGTTGCCGACGATAAGCGAAGCGCCGCCGACCAGGATGACCATCGACAGGATGACGCGGTTGTCGCGCACCGCCTGCCAGGTGGCGATCACATCGCCGAAGCCACGCACTGCCGGCGGGGCGTGCCGGTGCTGGTACGGCGCTTTCCACAGCCAGACGATGAACGGCACGTAGAGCAGCGCGTTGAACAGGATGCCCCACGCCGGTCCGAGCGCGAGCAGGATCAGCCCGCCGATTGCCGGCCCCATCAGGAGCCCGAGCCAGCGCGCGGTGGCCGAAAGCCGGATGGCGCTCGGCAGATGCTCCTGCTCGACGATCTCGTGGATATAGAGCTGCGCCGCCGGTCCCCAGATCACGCCGGCCACGCCGTGCAGTACCAGCAGCGCCGCGGCGTGCCACATCTCGAGCGCATCGGCGAGGAACAGCAGCCCCCAGCCGATCGACACCGCCATGAAGATCGCCATGCCGATCTGGATCATGCGCCGCGGGTCGTAGCGATCGGCCGCTGCGCCCGACCAGATGGAAAAGAGCAGGAACGGCACCCAGTGGGAAATCACCGCGAAGCCGGCGAGCGCCGGCGAGCGGAACTTCTCGAACATCATCCAGTAGCTGATGACGTGCTCGATCGAGTCGGCCATCATCAGCGACGCCGCGCCGAAGAAATAGGCGCGGAACACCGGCTGGCGCAGGGCGGGAAAGGAGACGGCGCTCATGCCCCGCGGATTTGATCACAGCCTACGGCGGCTCGGACTCCGGTTTCGCCTTGGACGGCAGCTTCGCGCGCTGCGC
>DASWFH010000086.1:0-1883 GCA_036394355.1 Allostellaceae bacterium
CTCAACGCTCTTGCGGTCGCCCGGCATCAGCAGTCCCAGGCAATAATCCTGCAGCGGCACCGCGCGGTCCGCGTGACCAATCACTTCCACAAGTCCCTCGACATACGCCGCAAAGCGCAATTCACTGGTTGCCATCACTTCGATCGCCCCTCAGAACACCACCTGAAGGCTACAGCCGCGGCAACCGCTATACCCTGCGACTTTGTGACTCAGTAAGATTAAATGGTCGACTCTAATTCTCGCACGGAAGGACGCATGACCGATTCCCTGATGATCAGCGGGCGCGGACCCCGGCTGCTCGCGCGCGCGCCGCTGGTCGCTGCCCTGCTCGCCGGCGCCGCGCTGCTGCTCCTTGCCCTCGTCCCGTTCGGCTGGCGCTTCGGACTCTGGAATTATCGCCTGTCATTCCGGATGGTCGCCTGGGCGCAGGATCTCGCGCTCGCCGCGGCGATCATAGCCGTGCTCGGCCTCGGCTTCGGCCGCTCCGCGATCGCCGGGCGCGGCCGGCTGCTCGCCACCGTGCTCGTCGTCTTCGGTGCCGGCATGATTGCGGTCCCGTGGCTGTGGGGGCAGCTAAGCGAGCCGTACGCGCCGATCAACGACATCACCACCGATCCGGAGAACCCGCCCGCCTTCATCGCCGCCTTGCCGGCGCGCGAGGCCGAGCAGGCGCGGCCGGTCATCTATGGCGGCGCCATGATCTCGCGGCAGCAGCACGCCTTCTATCCCGACATCGGGCCGCTCACCCTCGCCGCGCCACCCACCCCGGCTTTCGAGAACGCCCTGGCGACGGCGCGGGCGCTCGGCTGGCGGATCCTCACCAGCGATGCGCAGAAGGGCACGATCGAGGCGAGCGACACGACGCCCTATTTCGGCTTCACCGACGACATCGTCATCCGCGTCATCGCCGACGGCGCCGGCAGCCGCGTCGACATCCGCTCGCACAGCCGCCAGGGCATCGGCGATAAAGGCGTCAACGCCGCGCGGGTGCGAAAGTATCTGGCGGCGCTGAAGGGCTAGTCGAGGCCACCGCAGATCGTTTCTCTCATAGTGCCCTCCCTTGGCCGCAACCACGGCAGCACCGCCAGCGAGACGAGGAAAAACGCGCCGAGCGCCAGGAACGCCTCGTTGAAGCTGGCGGCAGCGGCGGCGCGCTCGACCAGCGGCTGCACGATTTCCTTCGTCGCCGCGTCGATCGGGCCGAGCGGCAGGTTGTGAAAGCGCTCGAGCGGCAGGCCGACGAAACGCGCGGCCTCGATGTCGCCAGCCTGCAGCCGCGCCACCAGGTCGGCGATATGGGCAGGGACTCTCGTGTCGATGATCGTGTCGATGAGGGCGATCCACACCGCGCCGCCGAGATTGCGCATCAGGTTGAAGAGGCCGCTGGCATCGGCGAGCGCCGCGCCGTGGCGGCCCTCGAGCGCGACGGCGGTTGTCGGCAGCACGCACAGCATGACGGCGACCCCGCGCAGGATTTGCGGCCAGAACAGGCCCTCGAAGTCGGTTGCAGGCGTGGCGAAGCCGTTGGCGAGGAGGCCGATGCCGAAGAGCGTGTAGCCGCACCCCGTCATCAGCCGCGCATCGACCCGCTTCTCGATCACCGCCGCGAGCGGGGCGGCGACGAGCTGCGCCGCGCCAGTGACGATCATTACGATGCCGATCTCGGTGGCACTGTGCTGGCGGACATAGCCGAGGAAGAGGGGCAGGAGATAAACCGACCCGTAAAGCCCGCCGCCGAGCACGAAGCTATAGAAGCACCCGGCGGCGAAGCCCGCCTCGCGCAGCGGGGCGAGATCGACGAGCGGGCGAGGGCGCGCGAGGCAGCGGCGGATCGTGGCGGCGCCGCTGGCGAGGCAGAGCGCGAGAAGGGCGAGCGAGGCCGG
>DASWFH010000087.1:0-6821 GCA_036394355.1 Allostellaceae bacterium
CCGTCACTTCCGGCGGCGCTCAGATCATTTCAGGAGTCTTGAGCGGCCGCTCAAGGATTTAAGGCGCGCTCGACGCCATCTTCGTCCTATGGCCGATCCTTTGAATACACTTTCCGATCGTAACCTCGAGGCGAGCACGACGCTCTCGCTCACGCGCGAGCCGGCGTGCTTCGCCTTCCTGTGCAGCCGCGCCGTGTTGCCGCCGCTGCCGGTCGACGCGATCAATCTCGACCTCGCCTCGGTCGACTACTTCAGCGGCCGCGCCTCGCTCTGGGCGACGCTCGAGGTGCGCTCCGGCGCGACCAACGAGCAGCCGACCGCGGTGCTCGGTTTCGACGAGACCTTCCTGCGCCCGTTCACGCGCGCGCTCATCGAGGCGGCGGCCAGTCGCCAGCCTTACCGCATGACGATCCGGCACGAGCCCGGCGAGGCGGCACGCCCGCGCGTCGTCGAATACGTCACCGGTCCCGGCACGGCACTGCGCGAAGTGATCCTGACGCCGCACGACATGGTCGTCGTCGTGTCCGGCCGCGCCGCCGATGGCGCCGACGAGGAGATGCTGTTTCAACTGCCGCGCAGCGACTCGTTCCTGCGCGCCTTCGTCAAGATGACCTGCCAAGCCGATCAGGCTTTGCGCGACACGCTCGCCGATAGCGAAAAGCTGGCGAGTCGCCGCACTGCGTAGCAGCGTCGACCGGGTCGGCGCGCCGCAAAGGCTGCACGCGGAAGATGCCTGCCCTACACACCGTCTGTGGTGATGCCCGGCCTTGTGCCGGGAATCCACGGTCGGCTGTGGGGGCGTCGGCACATCCGGCGACCCGCTGCCCCATGGGCATGATCGCGCTTACGAACCGGCCTGGCAGTTGCCGGTGCAACGATAATGATAAGGGTCTGCGATATATCCGCCCGGCGATGTGCTGCCGCCATAGCCGCTGGTGGACCCGCTTGGCTGGACGCAGCCGCCGAGGATCAATGCGAAGGCAACGGACAAGATGGATAGACTCCATTTTTTGCGATCTATGTCCCGATTGATCATCTCAGCCCACTCCTCGTTTCTCGCCGCTCATGGGACGCCACGCGCCTCTATTGCATCGACCATCCCGAACGCCTGTCGTGAGTCGTGAGGTAGTCATCGTGCCGCTGTATCCAAGTGCGCGCCTAACGGAGTACCGGCGAGCCGGCTAGGCGCGGGGGCTCCCGCCCAATACGTCCCGCCCTTGCACTGCGCGTCAGGCGCGAAGTGGCTCGCCTCGAGAAAGGCGAGGATGCAGTCGCCGTAAAGCCGGGCGAAGAGCGGCGTCGCGGCGGCCCAATGGGTTGCCAACTGCCGCGGCTGATCGATGACGACGTATTCGAGATTCCGTTCGGCCAAGATGTCGCGCGAGCGCTCGCCGCGGCCGCCCGGATCGAACTCATCGCCGTGGAAATAGAAGAGCATCACGCGCGCGTGGCGCACGCGCGCGAGCAGCGGATAGAGCTCGGTCGCGTTGGCGCGCCACGTGTCGTACTGGTCGGAGTAGTTGCCAAAGGCGGCGGGAGCCGTGGCGATCACCGCGTCGATCTCGTCGCTGGCATCGGCGCCAATCAGCGACAGAAACCCGCCAAAGGACTGGCCCGCGAGCGCCACTTGGCGATAGCCCTGCTGTTTGAGCCGATGCACGTCTTGCACCAGTGCCCTGGCGCTCTCGGCCAATGTGTCGTTGGCGCGCAGGCGATTGAGCCGGAAGGTGTCCCACCCGCCGTTCCTCAGCCACGCGATGAAAGGAGGCGTCGGCGCTCCAGAGTCTTCCGCATCTGCGGAGCGGCCATGGCTCCAGATCACCGCCCCCTTGGCATTGGTCGGCCCGAGCATGGCAGAGGCCGGATAAGCGGGGGTAAGCCAGGTCTGCGCATAACCCAGCTGCGGAGCGAAGAGCTCCGCCATGGTCACGAGACCAATCACAACGAGGTTGCGAAGAATGACCATGTGATGCTGCATCGCGCATTGCACCGTCCAGTCGGTGTACTCCGGTAGTCGACATATGACCGGTGCGGGGATTTGATAATCGGGCAGAAGGTAAAAGGATCATTCACCATGGCTTAGCAATCTCTCACGAACGCGTGAACTGTCGCTTCGCGATTCCCTGAGATTGCCTTGCGGGCCCGCGGGGCACGGCGATCTGCCGGCGGTGCAGTGCGTAGCAGGGCAGTGGCGTCGACGATCGAGATCATGAGTCCTTCGGAAGGACGAGCCTTTCAAGACAATTGCTTCAGGCTAGCGACGTGTCTCACCTCGATCTATTGCACCTGTGTAAGAAACGCGATGCCGCCGAGGATGATGTGGATCACACCTTGGTTTAGGCGTGGCCGCAAAAAAGCCCCTCCGGGCACGGCGGGGCTGAGGTAGGCCGGGCACCAAGCGCCGATGACATGGCGTGGCAATCCATTTGCCGTGGTCTTAAGCTGATCCAGCATCGCCCGCGGCTGGGCGGCCTGAGGGAGGGGGCAACCTAATGGTCGATCGCAGGCAAATTCTGCAGGGCGTGGGCAGCGCGATCGCGTTGGGCGCATCGGGCTTGCTCGCGCGCGCGGCGGGCGCGGCGGAGAAAGTGCCGCTGGTCTCCGGCCTGCCATCGGGCGTCTACGACACAGCGACGCTCGAGGCGCTGCCCGGCAAGAAGCCGCTCATCAAGCTCAGCTATCGCCCGCCGAACTACGAGACGCCCGCGTCGTATTTCGCCGCGCCGATCACGCCGAACGAGGCGTTCTTCGTCCGCTATCATCTCGCCGATATTCCCGCGGCGATCGACGTCAATTCGTGGACGCTTCGCGTCGGCGGCGACGGCGCCACGGGCGCGCTCGAGTTCGGCATGCGCGAGCTGCAGAGCGGCTTCGAGCAAGTGGAGATCGCCGCGGTCTGCCAGTGCTCGGGCAACCGCCGCGACTACATCCGCACCAATTCGCCGTTCATGACGGCGAAGGTCTGGGAGGCGGAGGTGACCAAGATGATCAACGCCTTCGGCGCGCCGATCGAGCCCGCCGACGCAAAGGCCATCATCGACTATCTCGCGCGCAATTACGGCAGCCCGTGACGATCGAATAACCGCCTCCCTTGCGCAGGCGCAGCGATCGCTCGCTTTTCATTTCCCGTTAAGCCGATCCTGCTAAACCCTAGGACATAGCGCCCATAGGGTTTGCGGATGACTCGGCACATCGCCATCGTCACCCCTGTCTTCGACGATTGGGAATCGTTCACCGCGCTCATCGCCGAGATCGCGGAGCGATTCGACGGCAGCGGCATCGCGTTCCATGTGCTCGCGGTCGATGACGGATCGAGCGCGCCGTTCGACCTTGCCGGCATCGCCGCGCCGGCAGGGAGCTGCATCGCCGACATCGAAATCGTCGGACTCGCGCTCAATCTCGGGCACCAGCGCGCCATCGCCACCGGACTGTGCGCCGCCGTCGATCACCGCGACGTCGAGGCCGTCATCGTCATGGACAGCGACGGCGAGGACCGGCCGGTCGACATCGCCAAGCTCCTGGCGGCCGCCGAGCGTCAGCCCGGCCAGGTGGTCCTCGCGCATCGCGCCAAGCGCTCGGAGACGCGCGTTTTCCGCTTCTGGTACGCGGTCTACAAGCTGCTGTTCCGCGCGCTGACCGGTCGCGTCATCAGCTTCGGCAATTACGCGCTGCTGCCGATGCGGGCGGTCCGGCGCCTGGTGCACATGCCCGAGCTCTGGAACAATCTTGCCGCGGCCATCATGCGGTCGCGCCTGCCCTATATCACCGTGCCGACCGAGCGCGGCACGCGCTATGCCGGGCGCTCGAGCATGAATCTGGTCGCTCTCGTCGTGCATGGGCTGAGCGCCATGTCCGTCTATACCGACATGATTTTCGTGCGCGTGCTGATCGCGGCCGGCACGCTCGGCGCCGTCTCGGTGCTGGGGATCATCGGCGTCACCCTGATCCGCTTCGCGACGGATCTCGCGATTCCCGGCTGGGCCACGGCGGTGGTCGGCGATCTCTTCATCATCCTGCTGCAGACGGTGGTGATCGTCATCGCCACCAGCCTGATGATGCTGGCGGGCCGCAGCAATCGCCCGATCATCCCCATCGTCGATGCCTGGCCCTTTGTCGCCGGGCGCCAGAGCGTCGACCGCGGCCGTGCCGCCGCATCCCCGCGGTGGCGTGCGCAGCGATGAGCTCGCGCTATGTCGGCGGCGAGCTCGAGCTGTTTGCCAGGGCGAGTCATTGGAAGCGCTATGTCGGCCGTGTCCTCGAGCCGTTCATCGGCGCTCGCGTTCTCGAAGTGGGCGCCGGCATCGGCGGCAATATCAGCCACGTCGCGAGCTGCGCGGTACGCGAATGGACCAGCCTCGAGCCTGACCCGGAGCAGGCGCGCCGCATCACCGAGCGCGTGGCTTTGGGCGAGCTGCCGCCGTGCCGGGTGATCGCGGGAACGCTGGACAGCGTAGGGGCGACCGCGCTCTTCGATACCATTCTCTACATCGACGTGCTCGAGCATATCGCCGAGGATCGCGCGGAGCTGGCCCGCGCGGCGCGCCATCTGGCCAATGCCGGGAACCTGGTCGTGCTCGCGCCGGCGCATCAGTTCCTGTTCAGCCCGTTCGATGCCGCGATCGGCCACCGTCGCCGCTATAGCGCCGCCAGCCTGGCGGCGCTCGCTCCGCCCGGCTGCCGACTCCGCCGCAGCCTGATGCTGGACTCGGCCGGCTTCTTCGCCTCGCTCGCCAATCGGCTGCTGCTCGCCGCCGCGCTGCCGACGCCGCGGCAGATCGCCTTCTGGGACAAGGTCCTCGTCCCGGTCTCGCGCGTGCTCGACCGCATGACCTTTCACCGCTTCGGCAAGACCGTGGTGACGGTATGGCGACGCCCGGCGTAGCCTCGCCACCCCAGCCGCTGCCGCAGGGACGCGTTAACGGCCTGTTCGCCGTTGCCGTGGCCGTCGTCGCGCTGGGCTATTTCGGTCTCGTCGTCTCCTTTTTCCCCAATCCGCACGGCAGGCTCGGCATCGATTACGAGTATTTCCTGCCGTTGCTCCTGGCGGGGAAATACTGGATCGCCGAGAACGGGTTCCTCGCCGTGCCGCGGTTCACGCCCGCTTTCTGCGGCGGGCTGCCGTTGCTGGCCAATCCCCAGTCGCTCTTCTACTCGCTGCCGCAGGTGCTGTCGCTGGTTCTGGACCCGGTGACGAGCGTCGTCGTCACGACGCTGGTTTTCGCCGCGCTCGGTGGGATCGGCACATTCATGCTGATGCGCATGCGCTTCGCTGCTTCCGTGGAAGCGGCGACCCTTGCCGCCGTCATCTTCCTGTGTAACGGCTTCCTCCTGCATCGGATGGTGATCGGCCATGTCACCTACCATGTCGTGGCGCTGGTGCCGCTGCTCTGCCACGTGCTGCTGACGCCGCTGCCGCGCGCGTCGCCTGCTCGCTATCGGCGCGCCGCCGGCCCGATCGCGACGGCAGCCGCCATGCTGGCCTACGTCACCTATGCCGGCGCCCCGAACATCCTCGTGCCGCTGGCCATCGCTGTCGCCGTCATCTGGCTGCTCCACGCCCTCCTCCGCGGGCCGGTCGCTTCGTTCTGGTGGCTCGGCGCCGGCGCCGCGCTGCTGGCCGCCGCGGTCTCGGCGGCCAAGCTCGCTCCGGCGCTGGCATTCCTGGCGCAGTTCCCGCGGCCCTACGGCGTGCTGATCTTCGACAACCCGGTTGCCTTGCTCTACGGCCTGTTCCTGGGCCTGTTCCTGCCCTCCGAGCTGCCCGACTTGCTCGTTTTCGTCATGCGGCACGAAATGGAGCTGGGCGTCGGCCTCGTGCCGCTGTTCTTCATCATCGGCGGGACGCTGGTCGCCATCCGCCGCCATCGCCCGATGCGCTGGTTTCTGCGCCTCGATCGGCGGTGCGCCGCGCTTCTCGCCGCCCTGGTCCTGCTGTTGGGCCTGCCGTTATGGCTGAATTATGGCGACGCCGAGCACGCTGCCCTGCTCAAGTCGCTGCCCTATATCGGCGACAATGTCCTCCTGGTCCGCTGGTTCTTCATCTACCTGCTGCCCTTGGCGCTGGCGGCAGGCCTGCTGCTGGATGCGATGTTCGCGGCCGCGCAACGCAGCACAATCGCGCTGGCGGGCATTGCGCTTACGGCGTTCACCGCGATCGTCTTCGAGAACCGCGCCTATTACGACGGGCAGCCTTACGCGCCCCAAACCATCCTCGCCGCCGATCAAAGGCTGGACGCGACCGGAGCGGCGCCGCCGATCACGCGCATCGCGTCAACCGTGCAAGGACGCGGCAACGATGGCATGGCAAGTGGCGCGTCCGGCATTCCCTGCTACGAGCCGATTTTCGGCTATCGGCTCGAGACCTTCCCGCCCGGATTGAGCGCCGGCCCGATCCTGTCTGGAACGGGCGACGTGCGGCACCTGCGAAACCCGGCCTGCTATATTTATGGCCGCGCCAACGGTTGCGCGCCAGGCGACACGTTCAGCGCGGCGCAGCACCAGGAGGAAGCGTCCTTTGCCGCCTACCAGCGCTTCGACTACGTACTGCCGCTGTGGCAGCGATGGGCGGACGGCACATCCATCGCCGGCATTGCCATGATCATGATAGGCTTCGCCCTGGCATGGCGCGGGCGCGCGCGGCAGGGCCATGTGACCAACGACGGACGAGCCGCATGAGCCTTACCAGGAAACGGGTACTCGTGACCGGAGGCGCGGGCTTTTTGGGCTCGCATCTCTGCGAGCGGCTCGTGGCGCAAGGGCACGACGTGCTGTGCGTCGACAACTACTTCACCGGGCGCAAGGACAACATCGCGCATCTGCTG
>DASWFH010000088.1:0-5338 GCA_036394355.1 Allostellaceae bacterium
GCCGTCGTAGAGGATGCGGCCCTGCTGCGGCGGGTAGAAGCCGGTGATGGCGTTGACGAGCGTCGTCTTGCCGCTGCCGTTGGGCCCGACCAGGCCGAAGATCTGCGCGCGCTCGATGCCGAGCGAGATGCCCTTGAGCGCCGTCAAGCCGCCGAACGAGCGGGCGATGTTGTCGCAGTAGAGGCTGGGCAGCGGCGTCGTGCCGCTCTCGCCGGACATCCTCGCGCGCTCCTCCCTGGCGTCTTTTGCTGCACACTATCCGATCCCGCGCGAAACCCAAAACCGGGAGGTGGCTCAGGCGAACCAAGCCATGTCGGACCTGCTCGCGTGCAGATGGGGCGGGCGCCTTTCGGCACCCGCCCCGCCAACTTCATAAGGTGCAATCGTCAGTCGCGATCGGAATCGCGGGCGAGGTTCTGATCCCTGGGGTCGCGGTCGTGCTCGTCCGTGACGCATTTGAAGCTGTTGGCATTGGTCGGGTCGCCGACGCCCTTGTACTGCGCGACCTGCGGGAACGGGCAGAGCGGCCGCTGGAATGCGATGCCATTGGCCGGATTGTCGCCGACGAATTTCGTGGCGATGATCTTCTGCGGCGCAACGCCGTGCTCGACCCACTGCTCGAGAGCCTTCAGGAGATCGTGGTCTGCGTCCAGCACCGGCCCGTCTACGCCGTTGCCGAAGGCGTTCGGACCGTCTCCGCCGGCGCAATGCGCCATGCCCGGCACCATGAAGAGACGATAGAACTCCTGGATTTCCTCGAGCGTGCCGCCGTCGCGGTCGTGCCGCGCCTCGCCTTGCAGCACATCTCTCACTTCGTTGTAGTAGTTGACGCTGTTCATCGGCGCGATCGCCGAATCCGCCCAGCCCACGTAGTGAATCATCTTGCCGCCATGGCGCTCGAATGGCCGGAGATCGGGATCGATCGAGTTGACGATCTTGCCCACGCCATTGTCGGCGAACGCGAGATCGCCGGTGAAGTTGAAGATGCGGAAGTCGAAGCTCGGGTTCTGGAACACGAAATCGGCGAAGAAGCCGTTCCCGAAGAACTCCTGAAAGGCTTGGCCGGCGAAAGGATTGCCCGCGAAATCGGCGGCGCGTGACGCTCCGGTAATCCAGACGGGCCAGTTGGCCGCGTTCGCCTCCGTTCCGGGCTCATATCCTGGAAAGATCAACTTCCCCGTGCGCGGATCATGCGGACCGCCATAGATCGTCTTCACTGTCTGGACCTGGGCGGCGCTGAGGCAGGTGCTGGGATCTTGTCCCGCCTCGCACTGCACCGATGCCGGATCGAAGTGGCAGTCGCGGGGGTCATTGAGGAAGAGATCGCTGACGATGCCACCATCCTGCCCGGCGCATTTGGCGAGCGCCGCCTTGGTCACGACGGGAAGCAGGCTTGGAGGAACGTAGCTCGCGGGATCGTCGAGCAAGGCTTGCTCGTTCCAGATGAAGCCCGCGAAGAGATGCGTCCAGGCATTGGCCGGCGATCCCACGATGATGCCGTCGAAATCGTCGGGAAAGCGCTGAGCCTCCATCAACGCCTCGCGGCCGCCGTCCGAGCAGCCTGAGAAATAGGAGCGGTGCGGCCCCTGACCGGTGAAAGCGGCGATGACCGCTTTCGCCTTGTCGGTCGTCTCCTTGAGCGCACGATAGCCGAAGTCGATGATCCTCTCCGGATGACCGAGCGCGAAAGTCGGGAGCCCGCCGGTCGTGTCGCCGTCATCCGTTGCGGCGCTGGCGTAGCCGCGTCGGATCGCGGCGGCGAGGCCGCTGTAGCCGATGCTGCCGCAGAAACCGCCGCAGCCGAGCTGCTCGTATTTGCCGTTCCAGTCCGCGCCGGTAGGGATCCACACCTCGAAATTGATGTGCGAATCGCTGGTCGGCGCCGAGACGCCGGCGACGCGGCAGAATTGCGGCAGGCCGGTTAACGCCGTGGTCGAGCCGGGCGGCGTGAAGCTGCCGCCGGTCACCGGCTGCACCGCGGTGATGGTGGCGTGCGGCAGCGACAGCGTCGCCAGGCTCTCGCAGGTGGCCGCCGCGGCCGGCATGGCGCCGGCCACGACCGCCGCGAGCGAGGCGGTCGAAAGGGCAAAGGACTTGAAGCGATCGATCATGCGTTCCTCCCAATGTTCCGCCGAGCTGCCCGTCACCCGCGGTGACGCGGCCTCGGCTTCGTTGCGATGATGGCAAGGCTTGCGGCGGCGCTCGCGCGCCGCGTGGCGTTGAGGGGGGTGACTGGAGATCGTTGGAAGGGCACGCGATGCGCGCCGGTGCCCGCCGAGCCAGCCATGTTCCTCCCTGGCTGCGTCGCCGGTCTTGCGTCGGCTTCGCTAGGCCAAAAGTTTCGTCCGAATCTTGATTATTAAACTATCACGCGGGCTCGGCGGCTCGCAAGCCGCCTCCGTTCAGCGGTCGCCGAACAGGAAGGCGAGGAGGACGAGGCGGCGGCCGGAAGCGACGTGCAGCGCCTCATGCGGACGCAGCAGCGGGGTCTTGTCGAGCGGCCCGTTCATGGCGAAGCGCGCGGGCGGCTCAGGCGAGCCAGCGCTTGCGCCGGCGGTAATGCTTGATGTCGCGATAGCTCTTGCGGCCGCTGGCGGAGAGGCCGAGATAGAACTCCTTGACGTCCTCGTTGGCGCGCAAGCTGGGCGCGGCGCCGTCCAGCACGACGCGGCCGTTCTCGAGGATGTAGCCGTAATCGGCGTAGCGCAGCGCGATGTTGGTGTTCTGCTCGGCGAGGAGGAAGCTCACGCCGGCATCGCGGTTCAGGCGGCGCACGATCTCGAAGATCTCCTCGACGATCTGCGGCGCCAGCCCCATCGACGGCTCGTCGAGCAGGATCAGCTTGGGCCGCGCCATCAGCGCGCGGCCGAGCGCGGTCATCTGCTGCTCGCCGCCGGAGATGTAGCCGGCGAGCCCGTCCTTGCGCTGCTTCAAGCGCGGGAAATAGCCGTAGACCCTGTCGAGGTCGCGCCGGACGGGGGCGCGGCCGTCGCGGCGCGTGAAGGCGCCGGTGAGCAGATTCTCCTCGACCGTGAGATGGCCGAAGCAGTGGCGGCCTTCCATCACCTGGACGACGCCGCGGCGCACCAAGTCGTTGGGCGTGAGCTTGTCGACGCGCTCTCCCGCATAGGTGACGCTGCCCTTGGTGACCTCGCCGCGCTCGGCGCGCAGCAGGTTCGAGATCGCCTTCAAGGTCGTCGTCTTGCCGGCGCCGTTGGCGCCCAGCAGCGCGACGATGCCGCCCAGGGCCACGTCGAGCGACACGCCCTTCAGCACGAGGATGACGCGGTTGTAGACGACCTCGATGTTGTTGACGCTGAGCAGCGCGTTGGTCGCGGTCATGATGCGCTCATTCGACAGGTCCTCACCCCAACCCTCTCCCCGGCGGGGAGAGGGAGGGACCCGTCGCGTCAGCGACGGGAGGGTGAGGGGGACCTTTCGGTTACTGCGCCTCGGCCGCCTGCTTGGAACAGTCGCGCGGCGTGATGCCCTTTTCCTGGGCATATTTGAGCGCCGATTCCTTGTACATGTCCTCCAGCATCTCGCGGTCGGGCTGGATCCAGTCGGAGACGAATTTCCAGTGCTGGCCGTCCCATTGCTGGACGCGGACGTTGCCCTGGCCCTCGTGGTTGGCGCAGGAGAGCCGGACCGGCACGATGAGCCCCTCGGCGCCGAGCGCGGCGATGCGCTCCGCCGTGATGTTGAGGTGCTCGTAGCCCCACTGTACCTGCTCGCCCTTCAAGGGCTGCTTGCCGAACTTCTCCTGCGCGGTGCGGATCGCCTCGAGGTCGTAGATCGCGTTGATGATACCGCGGTTGTAGAGCGCCTCGCCGACCTTGTCCTTGGTGCTATGCCCGCCGCCCTTCTCATAGACGTATTTCAGGATGTCCTTCACCACCTTGTAGTCGGTGCCGGTGCCGTGGAAGGTGCCGGCCTTGTAGCCGATGGCGGCCTTACCCGCGGGCACCACGTCGGGCTCGGCGCCCGACCACCACACGCCGATGAAATGGTCCATCGGGAAGCCGATCGCTGCGGCCTCCTTGATCGCGGTCGAGTTCATCACCCCCCAGCCCCACATGAACACCCAGTTCGGCCGCTGCTGGCGGATCTGCAGCCAGGTCGCCTTCTGCTCGATGCCCGGCGGCGAGACGGCGTATTTCTGGAAGGTGTAGCCGTATTTCTCGCCGAGCTTCTCGAGCGTCGCGATCGGCTCCTTGCCATAGGCGCTGTCGTGATAGACGAGAGAGATCTTCTTGCCCTTGAGCTTCGCCTCGCCGCCTTCCTGTTGCGCCACGTACTTGATCAGCGCGTCGGCCTGCGCCCAGTAGGTGGCCGGGAGCGTGAAGACATAGGGGAACACCGCGCCATAGCTGGCATCGGCGCGGCCATAGCCCATCGATACCACCGGGATCTTGTCGGCGGTGGCACGCTCGATCAGCGCATAGGTGATCCCGGTCGACAGCGGGTCGACCAGCGAGGCGCCGGTCGGCGCATGGCCCTTGAGGCGCTCATAGCATTCGACGCCCTTGTCGTTGTTGTAGCCGGTCTCGCATTCCTCATAGGTCATCTTGACGCCGTTGACGCCGCCGTCGCGCGCATTGACCATGTCGAGATAATCGGCATAGCCGTCGGCGAAGGGGATGCCGTTGGGCGCGTAAGGCCCGGTGCGATAGACCAGGCGTGGGATGAACTGCTCGCTCTGCGCCAGCGCCTCGCCCGCCGCAAAGCCCCATCCGACGGCCGCAGCGACCGCGACCAATGCCACGCTCTTAAGACGCATCGAACCCTCCCGTCATCCTGTTTCGCGCCAGGCGGATCTTCTTCGCCGCCTCTTTCTGCAAGACTAACCCTGCCCTCGGGCGAGCGCAAACGCGGGGAGAGCCGGACCTAAGCAGCGTCGCTTTTGCCCGCGCGTCCGTCGCGACGCGGTCGTCCGATCGCCGCGCTAGATTGCTCTCTCGATCGCCAAGGAGATGCCAATGCGCTACGAGCTCTATTACTGGCCGTCGATCCAGGGGCGCGGCGAGTTCGTGCGCCTCGCGCTCGAGGAGGCGGCGGCCGACTATGTCGATGTCGTGCGAGAGAACGGCGGCATGTCCGCGATGACGCGCCTGATGGAGGATCCGAACGTAGCGCGCCCGCCCTTCGCGCCGCCCTTCCTCGAGGCGGGCCGGCTGCTCATCGGCCAGACCGCCAACATCCTGCTGTTCCTCGGCGGCCGCCACGGGCTCGCGCCCAAGGACGAGGCCGCGCGGCTCTGGACCCACCAGCTGCAGCTGACGCTCGCCGACCTCGTCGCCGAGGCGCATGACACGCATCATCCGATCGGCGTGAGCCT
>DASWFH010000089.1:0-2908 GCA_036394355.1 Allostellaceae bacterium
ATGGGCGCGACCGAGGCGGCGCTGCGCCGGCGGCTGCGCCCGGCGGTGAAGCTGCTGCGCGCCGCGCATGGCGCGGTGGCGCCCCAGGTGCTGCTCGGGCTCGGCGCCGGCGCCGAGGACGATCTCGCCGCCCGTCCCTCGCATCACGACCGCGAAGCCGGGCACGACCATGATGATTTCGAGAGCTTCGTCGTGGCGCGCGGCCCGGTCGCCGATCCCGCGCGCTTCCTCGCCCGCCTCGGCGCGGTCATATCGGCGCACGACATTCTCCGCCTCAAGGGCTTCCTCGACGTGCCCGGCAAGGAGTTCCGCCAGGTGGTGCAGGGCGTCGGCGAGCGGCTGCAGCATTATTTCGACCGCCCCTGGGGCGACCGCGAGCCGCGCTCGACCCGCCTCGTCGTCATCGGCCGCAAAGGCCTCGACCGCGCCGCGATCTCCGCGGCGCTGCAGGGATGAGCGCGCGGCCAATGTCGCTGGGCATCGAGTTGCTGCCTCACTCATCCTTCGAGACGCCGTCCTTCGACAAGCTCAGGACGGCTCCTCAGGATGAGGTCCTTTTTTGTCCTCATGCTGAGGAGCGCCCGTTAGGGCGCGTCTCGAAGCATGCGTCGGAGGGGCGGCGCGAGCCGACGGATACGGAGCAGCGATGCACCTCCTAGCCGCCCAGCCCGGCGCCATCTCCGATGGCAGCGCCGCAGTCGATCTCGGCCAGACGCCCGCAGACATCGTCGTGCTCTCGGCGGCCGACAGCGAGATCGCCTGCCTCGCCGCGGCGCAGCGTCGCCTCGCGGAGAGCGAAGGCGACGCGCCCGGCCTGCGCCTCGCCAGCCTGCTCAAGCTCGGCCACAATTACTCGGTCGATCTCTACGCCGAGCAGGTGCTGTCGCAGGCGCGGCTCGTCGTGGTGCGGCTGCTCGGTGGGCGGGGATATTGGCCCTACGGGGTCGAGCGCCTGGCGGCGCTGGCGCGCGAGAATGGGATCGCGCTGGCGCTGCTGCCGGGCGACGACCAGCCGGATGCGGAGCTGGCCGCGCTCTCGACCGTGCCGGAAGCGGCGGCGCATCGCCTGTGGCGCTACCTCGCCGAAGGCGGCGCGGCCAATGCGCAGCACTTCCTGCGCTACGCCGCGAGCCTGATCGGCCGCACGTCCGCGTGGCGCGAGCCGGCGCCGCTGCTGCGCGCCGGGCTCTATTGGCCGGGCGGCGAGGACGTCACGCTCGACGACATCCGCGCGCGCTGGCAAGCCGACGCGCCGGTGGCGGCGATCGTGTTCTACCGCGCGCTGGTCCAGGCCGCGAACACGGCGCTGATCGACGCGCTGATCGCCGCGCTCGCCGCGCGCGGGCTCAACCCGCTGCCGCTCTTCGCGCTGAGCCTCAAGGACCCGCAATCCGCGGCGATCCTCGGCGCGGCGCTGGAAGCGGCGCCGCCGGACATCGTGCTCAATGGCACCGGCTTCGCGGTCGCCGCGCCGGGCGAGGCGCATCGCGCCGGGCCGTTCGACGCCGCCGATTGTCCGGTGCTGCAGATCATCTTCGCCGGCAGCGACGAGGCGTCCTGGCGCGGCGGTACGCGCGGCCTCGACGCGCGCGACATCGCCATGAACGTGGCGCTGCCCGAAGTCGACGGGCGCATCATCACCCGCGCGGTGTCGTTCAAATCCTCTGCGCGGCGCGACCCGCTGACGCAAGCGGATCTGGTCGATTACGCGCCGGTGCCCGACCGCATCGGCTTCGTCGCCGATCTCGCCCGCCATTGGGTCAGGCTGCGCCGCACGCCGCCCGAAGAGCGGCGCGTCGCGCTGGTGCTGGCGAATTATCCGCACCGCGACGGGCGCATCGGCAACGGCGTCGGCCTCGACACGCCGGCGGGCACGGTCGAGACGCTGCGTGCCCTCGCCGCCGCCGGCTATCGCGTCGCGGACATTCCCGATAACGGCGATGCGCTCATCCGCCGCTTGCAGGCCGGCCCGACCAACGCCGCCGCCGGGCACGACCGCCCCACCGAGGAGACCTTCCCGCGCAGCGACTACGGGGCCTTTTTCGCGATGCTGCCGCGCGCCGTGCAGGACCAGGTGTCGGCGCGCTGGGGCCCGCCCGAGCGCGATCCCTTCTTTCGCGAGAGCGCGCTCGATTGCGGCCATTTCGCCATTCCCGCCATATGCTGCGGCAATGTCGCGGTCGCCGTGCAGCCGTCGCGCGGCTACAACATCGACCCGGCGGCGAGCTATCACGCGCCGGATCTGGTGCCGCCGCACGGCTATCTCGCCTTTTACGCCTGGATCGTTGACGGCTTGCGCGCGCATGCGGTCGTGCATATGGGGAAGCACGGCAATCTCGAATGGCTGCCGGGGAAGGCGCTGGCGCTCAGCGCCGAGTGCTTCCCGGAAGCCGCGCTCGGGCCCTTGCCGCATCTCTATCCCTTCATCGTCAACGATCCCGGCGAGGGGGCCCAGGCCAAGCGTCGCGCGCAGGCGGTGATCGTCGATCACCTGACGCCGCCGCTGACGCGCGCCGAGAGCTACGGCCGCCTCGCCGAGCTCGAGCGCCTGGTGGACGAGTACTATGCCGCCGCCGGCAGCGACCCGCGCCGCATCAAGCTGCTGCGCGGACAGATCCTCGATCTCGTGCGCGCCACCGGGCTCGACCGCGATTGCGGCATCGCCTCCGGCGACGCCGACCACACCGCGCTCGGCAAGCTCGACGCCTATCTCTGCGAGCTCAAGGAGATGCAGATCCGCGACGGGCTGCACGTCTTCGGCCGCGCGCCCGCGGGCGAGCCGCTGATCGATCTGCTGGTGGCGCTGGCGCGGCTGCCGCGCGGCCGTGCGCCGGAGCAGGCCTCGCTCACCGGCGCGCTCGCCGCCGATCTCGGGCTCGGCTTCGATCCCCTCGCCGCCGATCTCGGC
>DASWFH010000090.1:0-6415 GCA_036394355.1 Allostellaceae bacterium
GGTGGGCGGCGCCCTCCTGGCGCTGCACCTGCCGATCCCCACCATATTCATGCTGGCGGCGGTGCCCACGCTTTGCACGGCAGCGGCGACCGTCGCGCTCGGCCGCGCCGAGCGCCGGAGGCAGGCGGCGACCGGCCAGTCCGCCTACACGCCGCGGCGCAGCGCCACGGCGTAAAGCAGGCTCACGCGACCTTGCGCCGGAGCAGCCGCTCGGCATTGCCGTGAAGGATCGCGGCGCGGCTTGCGGCATCGAGGTCGCCCGCCGCGATCGCCTCGCGCGTCTCGGGGATCGGCCCGAACGGCGCGTCGCTGGCGAAGACGACATTGCCGGCGCCGAAGAAGCCGATGCCGCAGTCGAGCCCGCGCGAGGCGCCGAAGAGGGCGGTGTCGGCGTGGAACATCTTGAAATAATCGAGATGCGGCCGCTTCAACGCGGCGAGCACGCCGGAATAATCCTCGTCGCGGGTGCGGCTGCCGAGCACGGCGAGGCCGTTCTCGATGCGCTTGTCGAAATAGGGGATCATGCCGCCCAGGTGATGGGTGATGATGTCGAGCTTGGGATGGCGGTCGAAGAGGCCGGAGAACACCAGCCGCGCCATCGCCACCGACGTATCGTAGGGCCAGCCGAAGCACCACCACAGCTCGAAGCGCGAGCGTGGCTCGGCGGCGTAGTCCGTGGTCTCGGCGCTGCGCGCGGGATGAAGCCAGATCGGCCGGTCGTGGCGCGCCATCGCCGCGAAGAGCGGCGCGAATTCCGGCGCGTCGAGCGCCTTGCCCTTGACATTGGTGAAGACCTGCACGCCGACCGCGCCCAGCACCGTGATGGCGCGGTCGATCTCCTGCAGGCAGGCGTCCATGTCGGTCATCGACAGCGCGGCGATGAAGCCCGCGAAGCGGTCGGGATGCCGTCCGACCAGCTCGGCCATGCCGTCATTGCCGATGCGCGCGAGCTCGGCGCCGTGCCGCGGCTCCGCGAAATCCTCGATCGGCGGGTTGGGCAGTGCCACGACCTGCCGGTAGTCGCCGAGCGCGTCCATGGTGCGGAAGCGCCGGTCGAGATCGTGCAGCTCGCGCACTTCCATGAGCCGCTTCAGCAGCCCGAAGCGGGAGCCGCTGCGCTCGAGCGCGGCGGTGAAGTCGCGCGGCAGCACATGGGTGAAGATGTCGATGATCATGAGCTGGCTCCCCTGCGGGCGCGCCAAGAGGGCGCTTCGGCTAGATGTGCTGCGCCGCGCCAGGGCGGGGCGCGCCGCCGCGCCGTGCGTCGGCGCCTGACGAGGTCGCGCGGGCCAGGACCTCGCGATAGCTGCCGCGCAGCTCCATGCGCGGCCCATGGCCCTGCGCCAGCAGGTGGCGGTGGAGGTGCGGCAGCCGCCAGCACGGCGCGAAGGGGAAGAGGTGATGCTCGAGGTGGTAATTGACGCGGTAGGGCGCCAGCACGAGCCGCGTCAGCGGTCCCGCGAGCGTGGTGCGCGTGTTGCGCCAGGGATCGTCATTGTCGGGCACCACGGCGTGCTCGGCGATGTTGCGGATGCGGCTCACCAGCTGATACCAGGTCATTAGCGGCAGCAGCCATAAGACCGGGTAGAGCCACCAATAGCCAAGAAGCGCCAAGCCGGCGAACAGCGCGAGGTTGACCAGCGCCGCGCTGCCGAGATGCCGGGCGAGTCGCGTCGCGCGCTCGCGCCAGGGCGTGCCGGGCGGCCCCAGCGCGTCCAGCAGCTGCACCTTGCGCCGCTGATAGCCGGTCTGCCCCGTCAGGTCGCGCAGGATCTTGCGCCGGAGGCTCGCGCGCGTGATCGGAAACGGCGCCGACAGCACCAGGTCGGGATCGTCCGGCTGCTGCGTCAAGCGGTGATGCGTAAGGTGATAGGGCCGGTAGAGCCGCAGGTCGGTCGCCACGGGATAGGCGCACAGCCACTGCGCTATCAGGTCATTCACCGCTTTGCGCCGGAAGAGCAGGCCATGGGCCGTGTCGTGCATGAGGATGGCGAGACCGAGCTGGCGCCCGCCGATGAGCATGATCGCAACGACAAGAGTCAGCGGGTTCGGCCACAGCACGAACAGCGCCATCGCCGCAAAGATCACCGTCCAGGCGTGCAGCACCAGCGCCGCACCGACCACGTCGGAGCGGGCGCCGAACCGCCGGATCTCCGCCGGCGTGAGCAGGCTGCTCGCCCGCAGCATCACTCCTCCCTGAGTGGACGACGTTTCCCCGATGGTAAGCCAGAGCCGCCGCGCCGGCAATGTAACGCACCGCCTGGTAGTGCCTCACTTTGAATTGTAACAAGGTCAGCGGTCGCGAGAACGCAAGTTGCTGAGGGTTTCGATTTTTTGGTCGCGCCAGTCCGGATCCGACTCGGCCATGACTTCAATGCAAATACCCACACAATCACGACAGATGAAAGCGCTCGGTCCCGCTACGGCGAGCGTCGGAGCGCCTTTCACTGGCTTCGCTATAGAAACGCCACAGAATGAACATTCCAACTTCATTGCCGGCCCCTCACCCAACTAACAGCGACCCATCTTCCGTTGCCTCGCAATCTGAGGCTACCCGCCGCGCTCACGACGCGGTTTGCGTCAGCCCCGTCGGCGGGCCGTCGATTGCGGTCCAGCCGGCGTCGATCAGGAGCGTGCTGCCGCTGATGTAGCTGGCGGCATCGGAGGCGAGGAAGGCGACGGCGCTCGCCACCTCGCTCGGCACGCCCCAGCGGCCCATGACGGTGTGCCGCGCATAGGTGTCGTAGATCTCCGGCCGCGCCTTGATCGGCGCCGTCAGGGGTGTCTCGATGATGCTCGGCGCGATGGCGTTGACGCGCACGCCGGCAGCGCCGACTTCCGCGGCGAAGCCCTTGACCAGGAGCGAGATCGCCGCCTTGGTAGCGCCGTAGACGGCGAGGCCGGGCTCGATGGTGGTGGCGCGCACCGAGGAGGAGGCGATGATGCTGCCGCCTTTCTGCTCGACCATGACGCGGCCCACCTCGCGGAAGAAGAAGAACGTCCCCTTGAGGTTGAGGTCGACGATGCGGTCGAACTCGTCCTCGCTGTAGTTCAGCACCAGCTTGCGGATGTTGATGCCCGGCGTCGTCACGGCGATGTCGATGCGGCCGAGCGCGGCCTTGGCCCGCGCCACCAGCGCGGCGATCTCGTCGCCCTTGCTCGCATCGGCGGGCGAGGCCGCTGCCTTGCCGCCGCCGCCACGAATGGCCGCAGCGGTCGCCTCGGCCTGGGCGAGGTCGAGGTCGGCGCAGTGCGTCTCTGCGCCGAGCGCGGCCAGCGCCTCGGCCGAGGCCTTGCCGATGCCGGAGCCCGCGCCCAGCACCAGCGCCTTGCGCCCGGTCAGATCGAACAGCTTGCGATAGTCCGTCATCGCCTCTCCTTCTCCCCTCTCCGCGCTGCCCTTCCCGCCACACTTGCTTGATTGACGCGGGCGCCGCCGGATGAAACACTAACAGTCGTGTCATACGATGACCAGACAAGGCAGCCGACGCTGCTGGGACGCCTGCCGCGGGCGCAGAGCCGCGCCAGTGGCCTCGTCGACCGGCTGGCGGGCGAGATCATCAGCCGGCGGATTGCGCCCGGCGCGCGCCTTCCGACCGAGCAGGAGATGATGGCGGGCTTCGGCGTCAGCCGCACGGTGGTGCGCGAGGCCGTGGCGGCGCTGCGCTCGGAAGGGCTGGTCGAGACGCGCCAGGGCGTCGGCGCCTTCGTCAGCCGCGACGTGCAGCGCCGGCCGTTCCGCATCGATCCCGCCGAGCTGCGCTCGCTGTCCGACGTGCTGCACGTCATGGAGCTGCGCACCGGCGTCGAGGTCGAGACCGCGGGCCTCGCCGCCGAGCGGATCACCCGCGCGAGCCGCAACCGGATCAGGCGCGCGCTCGATGCGATCGACACGGCACTCCGTCGCGGCGAGGCGGCGGTGGACGAGGATTTCGCCTTCCACCAGGCGATCGCCGTGGCGGCGCGCAACCCGCAATTCACGCGCTTTCTCGAATTCCTCGGCCGCTTCCTCATCCCGCGGCACAGCATCCGCGTCGGCCTGCAGCGGCCGCCCGACCTCAAGGCCTATCTCGAGCGCATCCAGGACGAGCATCGCCGCATCTACGCGGCCATCCGCAGCGGCGATGGCGCGGCGGCGCGGCGCGCCATGCGCGCCCATCTCATGCGCAGCCGGCGGCGCTACCAGCGCTTCGCCGGCAAGGCCGAGGCGTCGTGACGGAAGCGGCGGCGGAACCCGCTGCGGTGCCGCGCGCGGCGCCGGACGGCGTCGTGCTGCGCGTCGTCGACCAGCTGGCCGAGGGCCTGGTGGTGGCGGCGCTGCTGGGCGAGCTCGGCATCGTGCTCGCCAACGTCTTCGCCCGCGCATACCTCCACCAGTCGTTTCTCTGGGCCGACGAGGTGGCGCGGTTGACGCTGGCGATCCTCGCCTTCATCGGCGGCGCCGTCGCCTACCGCCGCGGCGATCACGCCTTCGTCCGCGTCTGCCTCAACTTCCTGCCGCGGCGCGGCGAGCGCGGCTGTCTCGCGCTCGCCGACATCGTCGTGCTGTTCGTCGCGGGCGTGACCGCGGTGGCGTCGGTCGACTTCATCGCCTCGAGCTGGAACGAGCGCACGCCCATCCTGCAGCTGCCGGCGGCGCTGATCGCGCTGCCGCTTCCGGCCGGCATGGCGCTGCTTGGGATCTACGCCGTCGCCCGTCTGCGCCGCGAGCACGGGCGGGCGGCGTGGGGCATCGGCGGCGCGTTCGCCGCGGTGATTGCGGCGGCCGCGGCAACGCGCGAGCAATGGCTGCCCTGGCTCGCCGGCGACAACGCCATCATTGCCGCCCTCGCCCTCTTCTTCATCGCCATTTTCGCGGGCGTGCCGGTCGGCTTCGTCCTGCTGCTGGCGACGGCCACATATCTCTGGGCGACCGGCGCTGCCGCCATGGTGGTGCTGCCGCAGAGCATGGTCAACGGCACCGGCAATTTCATCCTGCTGGCGGTGCCCTTCTTCATCCTCGCCGGCCTCATCATGGAGCGCGGCGGCATCAGCGTGCGGCTGGTGCGCTTCATCCACGCGCTGGTCGGCCATCTGCGCGGCGGCCTGCTCCAGGTCACCGTCGTCAGCATGTACATCGTCTCGGGCCTGTCGGGATCGAAGCCCGCCGACGTCGCCGCGGTCGGCACGGTGATGCGCGACCAGCTGCGCGAACGGCACGGCGCCGCCGAGGGCGCGGCCGTGCTCGCCGCCGCCGCGGTCATGGGCGAGACGGTGCCGCCCAGCATCGCCATGCTCATCGTCGGGTCGATCACCAACGTGTCGGTGGCGGCGATGTTCATCGGCGGCCTCGCGCCCGCCGCGGTGATGGCGCTCTGCCTGATGATCATGATCTACCTGCGCGCCCGCCGCGCCGGAACGCCGCCCCTGCCGCGCGCGCCGCTGCCGCAGATCGCCCGCGCCGGGTTCGGCGCGGTGCTGCCGCTGCTGATGCCGGGCATGCTGCTGGCGGGCATCCTCTTGGGCATCGCCACGCCGACCGAGGTCGCCGCCTTCGCCGTGCTCTACGGCCTCGCCCTCGCCGTCCTGGTCTATCGCGAGATGGATCTGCGCGCCTTCCTGCGCACGGTGACGGATACCGCGGCGCTGACGGGCGTGCTGCTCTTCATCTTCGCGGCGGCCTCGGGCTTCTCCTGGACGCTGACCGTGGCCTACCTGCCGCAGCGCCTGGTCGCGCTGCTGCACTCGGCCGGCAACAGCACCGCGATCTTCATGATCGCCTCGATCGTGCTGCTTGTCGTCGCCGGCGTGCTGCTGGAGGGGCTGCCGTCGCTCAACGTGCTGGCGCCGCTGCTGCTGCCGATCGCCGTCAAGCTCGGCTTGAGCGGGCTGCATTATGCGCTGGTGCTGATCATCGCCATGGGCGTCGGCGGGTTCATGCCGCTCGCCGGTGTCGGCTTCTACGTCTGCTGTGCCATCATGCGCTGCGACATCGAGACGGCCTCGCGTGCGATGCTGCCCTATCTCGTCGCCGTGCTCGTCGGGCTTCTCGTCGTCGCCTTCGTGCCCTGGTTCGCGCTGTTCCTACCAGGCTATTTCGGATTTCGCGGGTGACCCGCGCCTGCCGCCGAGCAAAATGACAAACCGAAGGAGGAAACCCATGGATCGCAGAGGCTTCTTGAAAGGGACTGCCGGCGCCGCCGCGCTGACGATCGCGGCGCCCTATGTCGCGCGCGGCGCGGGGCCGCTGACCTTGCGCTGGGCGCATTTCGCGCAGGAGGACCACCCGGCGAACACGGCGGCCAAGCAGTTCGCCGCCCGCGTCGAGAAACGCACGAACGGCGACATCAGGATCAACATCTTCCCCAACAACGTGCTGGGCGGGCCGCCCGAGCAGGCGCAGCAACTGAAGCTCGGCACGATCGACATGGGGCTG
>DASWFH010000091.1:0-4617 GCA_036394355.1 Allostellaceae bacterium
CTCGCGTGCCCGATCAGGCGCGCGCCCCTCCCCTTAGACCGACCGCTTCTTAAGATTGGGCGGTCTTTTCGTCCTTCTGGGTAAGTAGTATTGCAAAAACCGAAGGTAGATTGCCCTTCCGAGAGAGTCAACAATTTGGCTGGTCGGTCCGGGCCACTTTGGCGATTAAGTCGTGCGCCAGATGTGACGGGCATCACAGCCGAGAAGGGCGTCCATCATCGGCGGACACCGTCCTCGACGTGATCGCCGAAGCTTCCGCCCGTGTTACGGGTGCCGCGTGATCTAAGGACGCCGCCGTCCACTCGGACGGCGCTGCGAATATCCAGGCGCCGGCGCTGGGCTACTTTGTCGCCAGCACCAGGAGGCCCTGCACCGGCTCCAACGCCTGCTCACGAATGGTTGTCGTCTCCAGCGAGAGGATGGTGAAGCCGGCCTCGGCGAGGCGGCGGCGGACATGGTCTTCGTCGTGCACGTAGCGTCCATATTGGTTAAGGCGATAGCCCGCCGGGTGATCCTCGGTGTCGCGCTCGAGGTTGAAGGCGATGCGCCCGGCTTGCCGCAGGGCGCCGGCAGCCGCGCCGAGCGGCATCGCCAGGTCGCCGAAATAGACCAGCGTATCGGCCACGACGATGAGGTCGAAGGCGGCCGCGTTCTGCCGCAGGAAGGCAGTCAGCTCGGCCTCGACCAGCGCGTCGTAAAGCCCGCGCGCGCGCGCCTTTTCCAGCATCTCCGGCGACAGGTCGACGCCGACCAGCCGGCGGGCGAGCGGCCGCAAAACCGGTGCGCACAGGCCGGTGCCGCACCCGGCATCGGCGATGTCGAGGGGGCGGTCGGCCGGAAAACGCGCCAACAGCGCCGCAAGCAACCCCGGCACGCGGTAGTTCAGGTTGGCCAGCACCGCGTCGAAGGCTGGCGCGAAGGGCGCGAAGAGGGTGCGGATATAGTCGTCCGTGGCGCGGACCGGCATTTCCGCTGCGCTGACCGCGGCGGCCATGTGCCGGGCCGCCGGGTGGTCGGGCGCGACGTCGCGCCAATGGCGATAGATGCGGGCCACGTCTTCGCTGCGGCCGAGCACGCTGTAAAGCGCGCCCAGCGCCTGATGCGCCTGGGGATGCCTCGGCTGGAGCCGCAGCGTCGCCTCGAAGGCGGCGGCCGCCTCGTCCATCCGGCCTGTCCTCTCCAGAACGATGCCTTCGTTGTACTGCGCGTCGGCGAAATCGGGCTTGTGTTCGACGGCGGCGCGAAAGGCGGCGCCAGCCTCGGCGACACGCGCCTCGGCCATCAGCGCGATGCCCAAATTGTTGAGGATTTCCGAATCCTCCGGGTGCTTCTTCAGCCCCGCGCCATAGACGGCGAGGGCCTCGTCATTGCGCCGCAGCATGGTCAACAGAACGCCGAGCGCCTTGATCGCGTCGAGGTCGTCGGGCCGTTCGGCGAGGTATCGCTGATAGGCCGCGGCCGCCTCGTCGAAGCGCTTGAGCTCCAGCTGGATGCTGGCGAGCCCATGCAGCGCCTCGGGATATTGGGCGCGGCAGTCGAGGGCCCTTTGATAGGCGGCGAGCGCCTCCTCCGGCGCTCCCTGCTTGCGCAGCGCCACCGCCAGGTTGAAATGCGCATCGGCATAGGCCAGGCGGTGGCCGAGCGCGGCGCGATAATGGGAAACGGCGGCGTCGACCTTGCCCTGCTGGTACAGCGCAATGCCGAGGTTGTTGTGCGCTTCGGGAAATCCCGGCGCGAGCGCAATCGCCCGCCGGTAAGCGTCAATAGCGGCATCGAGCTGCCCACACCCTTTCAGGGCAATGCCGAGATTGGCGTGAAGCGCGGGGTCGCCGTCATCGAGCGCCAGAGCACGGTCGATCAGCGTCACCGCCGTCGTGTCGTCGCCTTGCTGATGCGACAGCACGCCGAGAAAATGCAGCGCGTCGCGGTGATCGGGCTGGCGGTCGAGAATCTGGCTGTAGAAGGGCGCCGCCTCGGCAAGCATCCCGGCGCGGTGGAAGGCCATCGCCTGGCGCATGAGTGCGCCGATCTCCGCCGGCAGCGCGGCTTTGCCGGCGTCATGGCCCGGCTCGGAGCCCATGCGACACCTTTCATGCGAGGAGGCTTGCGCCCCGCTTGCGCTTCCCCACCTATTCCTAGCACAGATGGCGTGGCGCCTGGCTATGGCGTTGCGCTATCCATGATACAGTCGCCGTCATGGAGCTGCACCAGGTCCGCTACTACGTGGCGCTGTGCAAGACGTTGAACTTCACGCGCGCCGCCGAGGCCTGCAACGTGACGCAGCCCGCCCTCACCCGCGCCATCCAGCGCCTCGAGGAGGAACTCGGCGGCCCGCTCTTCCAGCGCGAGCGCAATCTGACGCAGCCGACCGAGCTTGGCCGCCTGATGCGGCCGCTGCTGGAGCAGACGCTGGCAGCGGCCGAGGCGGCCAAGGAGCATGCCACCCGCTTCCGCAAGAGCGAGGTGGCATCGCTGCGGCTGGGCTTGCCGCCGACGATCTCCGCGCGCGTCGTCACCGCCTCGCTGCAGGAGCTGACGCGACGCATCCCGACGCTCGATCTCGAGCTCAAGATGGCCGACCAGGACGCGCTCATCGAGGCGCTGCTGCACGGGGAGATCGGCGCGGCGTTCCTTGACCAGCGCACGGACCTGCCGGAGCGCCTCAACAGCTGGGCCTTGTTCAAGGAGCGCTACCGGCTCGCCTTTGCCCCCGCGCACCGCCTGGCGTCGCGCGACGCGATCGCGCTTGCCGCCCTCGACGGCGAGGCGCTGCTCGGCCGGCGCGGCTGCGACGCGACGACGCGGCTGCAGGAGTTGTGCGCGGCGGTGCAGATCACGCCGCGGCTGCGCCATCTCAGCGACAGCGAGGAGCACATCCAGCATCTCGCCTTGGCCGGGCTCGGCATCGCATTGGTGCCGGAGCATCTGCCGGTCTTGCCGGCGCTGGTGGTGCGCCCGCTGGCCGAGCCGGCGCCGCAACGCGCGGTCGTGCTCGCGGTCGTCGGCGGCCGGCGCTTTTCACCCACGCTCGACGCCTTCGTCCGACTGACCCGGACGCGCGATTTCGCCCACGATTTTGCCATCGCCGCCTGAGCGCTCCTCGGCGCGCAGCTCGTCGAGCACGCGGACGATCGCCGCCGGCTCCATGCGCCGCCGGAAATCGCAATCGATCTCCGCGTGCCGCACCACGCCGCGTCGATCGACGATGTAGGTCGCCGGTATCGGCAGCAGCCATACGTCGTGCGGGTTGCCGTGGCGCGCGCCGAGATCGATGTCGAGACGGCGATAGAGATCGCGGATCGCGTCGGGCACGCGGAACACCAAGCCGAACTGCAGCCCGAGCCCGAGATCGACATCGCTCAGCACCTGGTAGGCAAGCGCGTTGTCGCGCTTCGCCGCCGCGAGCGCTGCGCCTGTGTCGGGCGTGATCGCGACCAGGCTCGCGCCGCGCGCCGCGATGCCCGGCACGGTTTGCTGCAGCGCCGTCAGCTCCGTCGTGCAGAACGGGCACCAGCCGCCGCGGAAGAAGCTGACCACGAGCGGCCCGCGCTCGAGCAGCGCCGGCGACGCGACGAAGCGCCCCTCGACATTGGGCAGGTCGAAATCGGGCATGCGCTCGCCGGCTTTGAGGCTGGTCTCGGTGAGCCCGCTCGCGACCAGCGTCCGCACCAGGGCGTCATAGGCTTGCCCAATCTCGGGCGAGCGCTCGCGCATTCGCCGCCACCGTTCGTCAAGCTCGTCGCGCAGGGACATCTCGGCAGACCTCGACCCTTGGATGCGCGCGAAAGCCGCGCCTGCGCATCGGTTCTTCCACGCCCCGAGTATAGATCAGGACCGCGATAGGCGGCACTCATGGAATCGATGTCGGAGAGGCATCGCCCGCACGGGCGGCGATAAACCCCGTGCATCGAAACCATAGGCGCTCGGCATTTCCGCCGCTTGCCCGGCGCTGCCACAGTCACACACGATCGGACGAGGTCATCAGCAGGCATGCAGCACCCCGGCGCCCGCCGCATGCCGAAGCAACCCCGGGCGCTGACATGAAGGAGTACGACAATGTTCAGCAACACCCGCTTCGCCGCTGTGGCGCTCGCGCTCGTGATTTCCGGACTGGCCGGCACGGCCCATGCCTATGACGGCTTCGGCGGCGGCGACCGCGAGACGGTGATCCGCCAGTCGGCGCTGTCGCCGATGGCCACCGGCATGACCAAGGCGGACGACCGCTTCACCGTCGGCAGCAATGCCTGGACCGGCGACCGCGACGCGCTCATCACCACCAGCGCGTCGGCCGGCTTCGGCAAGCGCATGGTCGCGACGAACGCGCGCTGAGGCGTTCCGACGGTGCCCGACCGCTGTACATCCGGGGCGCAAGCGACGCGTTCCGGATGCAGCGCCGGACCTTTTCGATCCCATCGCCCGATCGGACGCTGAAACTTTTCGACGGGGCGAGCGAACAAGTGAGAGACACCGCGAGGGACGTGCCATGAAAGCAGCACACCATCTCCTGATCGTCAGCCCCGAGCACTCGTCCAATCAATCGCCGCTGCGGCAACTCGCCCTCTATGACGAATTCGTGATCGGCTGGGCGGGCAGCGCGGCGGAGGCGCTGCGGCTCCT
>DASWFH010000092.1:0-2985 GCA_036394355.1 Allostellaceae bacterium
TCGTCGCGGCAACGGTAGTGGTTCGAGAGCGCGTTGAGCGCCGCGCTGCGCGGCGGCCGCGGCACGAAGCGCGCCCCGTCGAGCCCGGCCTGGACGAAGCACGCATTGGCCCAGATGCCGCTCGCCATGAGCGAGCTGCCGACATAGGCGCCCTTGCCGGTGCGCTCGCGGCGGAAGAGCGCAGTGACGATCGCGCCGTAGAGCGCAAGCGCGGTCGGGTGATCGCCCATGCCGGGGATCGAGCGCGCCGCCAGACTCTGCGCATCGGGCCGCACCTGGTCCATCATGCCCGAACGTGCCCACCACGCCGTCGAATCGAAACCAGGCTTGTCGGCCTCGGCGCCGCTCTCGCCGTAAGCGGTGAGCGAGGCGTAGATGAGCCGCGCGTTGATGTGCGAGACTTGCGCGTAGGCGATGCCGAGCCGGCGCCGCGCCGGCGGCGGATAGTTGGTGATGAATACGTCCGCCTCGGCGATCAGCCGGTGCAGGATCTTCTGCGCCTCCGGGCGCTTCAGGTCGAGTGCGAGGCTGCGCTTGTTGCGGCCGTCGACGGTCCAGCAATAGTTGGTGTCGGCGACGGGCATGCCCGGCTGAAACGAGGTATTGCGGTAGGCGTCGCCCTCGCCGGTCGGCTCGACCTTGATCACCTCGGCGCCGAAATCGGCCATGATCGTCGCCGCCGCCGGCGCCGCGATGAAGCTCGCCGCGTCGATCACCTTCAGGCCGGAGAAAATGCCCGCCTCGCCCACCGCGAATCCTCCTCTGATCGCCCCGGCTCAGCCTAGCGGCATGATCGAATGCCGTCAGGCTTTCTCTTGCGGATAGCGCCACGGCGCGGCGGGTTGTCGCGCGGTCTCGTCGATGGTCCATTGCGGCACAGCCAGGCCCGGCGCGATGTCCGTGAACACCATCCGCACGCGCGTGCCGATACCGACCTTGCGCACCAGCTCCGGCGGCGCCAGCACGCCGTCCGCCGCTGCGAGATTGCCGACCACGCGCAGCGCCTCTTCGGCGCTCGGCATACCCCTCTGCGTATCGAGATCGACGAGCAGCACGAGATAGGGAACGTGGTCGCGGAACGCCGGCTGGATGGCGTGATGGACCTCGGTATAGGAATGTACCGTGCCGCGGCCTTCGACCGCGGTCCAGCGCGCGCCGGGATCGGCGCACCACGGGCATGCCGTCGTCGGCGGATAGCGCAGGAGCCCGCAGGCGGTGCAAGCCTGCAGGCGGAAGTCGTGCGCGGCGCAATGGCGGAAATACTCGAGGTTCTCCCCGTCGAGCTCGCTGACCTCGAGCGGCATGCCGAGATACTGGGCCTTGATCGACATGTCTCTCCTCCGTCCCTCATCCCCGCCGCATCACCATGGCCGAGCCGGTACCCGGCATCGCCCAGCCGAGATTGGCGGTGACCTCGGCCTTCTTCACCTGGCGGCAGCCACCTTCGCGATAGTCGTAGCTGTGATACCGCACGCCGTCAGCACCGATCGGGCAGGAATCGTCGGCGTCGTGGCGGAGCTGCCGGACATTCTCGATCACCATGTTGATGCCATGGGTGTAGCCTTCGCAGAGGTGGCCGCCACTGGTGTTGTTGGGGCGCTTGCCACCGAGCCGGATGGTGCCGTCGCTGACGTAGCCGCCGCCTTCGCCCTTCTTGCAGAAGCCGTAATCCTCGAGCTGCAGCATCGTCGTGAAGGTGAAGGCGTCATAGGAGCCGGTAATATCGATGTCCTCGGGGCCGACGCCCGAATTGGGCCACAGGATGTCGCGCGCATAGCGGCCGGCGACGGTCGAGATCGGCCCGTGCTGGTAGTGCATGTCCATGCGCGGCTTGTTGCAGCGGCCGACCACGCCGCGGATCAGCACCAGGGGATGGCGGCAATCGCGCGCGCGCTCGGCACTGGTCACGATGATCGCGTTGGCATTGTCGGTCTCGACGCAGCAGTCGAGCAGGTGCAGCGGCTTGCAGATCATGCGGCTCGCCAGCACCTCGGCGACCGTCACGCGCTCCTTGTAGTGCGCCTTCGGGTTGTTCGAGGCGTGTTCGCTGTGGATCGCCTTGACCGCGGCGACCTGCTCGGGACGCGTGCCGTAATCGTGCATGTGGCGCATGAAGGTCGGGCTGAACATCTGCCCGGCGCTCTGCCAGCCATAGGCGCGGCTGTGCAGCATGTCGCCCGCGACCGGCGCCGCGGCGCGCACGCCGGTGCCGCCGATGCGCACCTGCGAGTAGCCGTTCATGGCGCGGAAGATCACCACCGTCTTGCACATGCCGGCGGCGATGACGCCCATCGCCATGCCGACGAGCGCCTCGGTCGACGAGCCGCCGCCGAACACGTCCATGTAGAAATCGAGGCGGATGCCGAGATCGCCGGCGACGAAGGGCGCGAACACGGAATCGCCCGACTGGTAGGACAGCATGCCGTCGATGTCGCCGGGCTCGAGGCCGGCATTGGATATCGCGTTTCGCACCGCCCATGTGGCAAGTGCGCGCGTCGTCTTGCCCGAGCCGCGCATGTAGTCGGTCTCGCCGACGCCGACGATCGCGTATCGGTCGCGCAGAAATTTGGGGCTGGTAGCATCGATGTCGCCGGTCAAGGCCATGGGCGGTCCTCCCCTCGCGCTTATTGCGGCTCGCGCGGTCGTGCACGATATCCGAAATGGCGAGCGTGACGCCATCGCGTATGCGCCGCCCGTGCCCTGAGGCCGCTGCGGGAAGCTATCGCTTTCCCTCTCCGCCGCCCTATGATCGGGCGCGAAGGCGGCCCGAGAGCCGCCACCGGCCGCCTCGGGAGGGACGCGATGGATTTCGGCTATTTCACGCTGAGCGACAATCACTACGACAACAACACGCGGGCGCCCAACCGGTTCGTCGCCGACATCACCGACGAGGCGATCTATGCCGACGAGCTCGGCATGCACTCGGCCTGGATCGGCGAGCATCATTTCAGCACGCTCGGCGTGCTCTCCTGCCCCGATCTCGTG
>DASWFH010000093.1:0-2070 GCA_036394355.1 Allostellaceae bacterium
TGCGGGCTGGTCCTGCGGCGTCGTAGTTGCCGGCGCTCCACCACCGCCGCTGTCGCCGCCGGGCGGGGAGTCCGCATGCGCCGGCGCGGCGGCGAGCAGCAGCGCAAGCGCGATGGCTGGGGATCCCAACCGCCATTGGCCGCGCAAACCGGTCATCATGATTGCCCTCGCCTCGTGTATAGGAGTTGGTGCTTACGACCGCGCCGCGACCGACCGCGTGGTGCCCGCCTTGCGGTTTAGCACCGCGATGAGCCCGTCGACGCCCTGGTCGCGCAGCACTGAGGAGAATTCCGAGCGCCGCGTGGCAAGCTCGCTGATCGTGCCGGTGAGATAGACATCGGCGATCCGCCAGGCGCCGTCGCTGCGGCGCATGAGATAGTTGATGCTCACGGGCTCGCCGTCCGACTTGACGATCCGCGTGTCGACGAGCACGGCGGTGCTGTAGGGAAGCTCGCCTGTGACCTCGAGCTTCTCGCCGGAATAGCCGTCGAAACGGTCGGCCCAGGTAGCGGTGATGTAGCGTCCGAAGGACTGGGTCAGCTCCTGCTGCTTCGCCGGAGGCAGCGCGGCCCAGGACGCCCCGACCGCCATCCGCGTCATGTAGGGAATATCGAAGGTCCCGAGCACGACCGGCTCGAGCTTGGCGTAGCGTCCGCCCTGGCTAAGGCTCTGGCCGTTCTGCATCGTGCTCAACAGTGTGTCGTAGAAGCCGCGCACCGGCTCGGCGGCGTCGGAGCCGGCCGCGCCGGCGCGATCGCAGAGAATGCCAAGCCCGAGCAACGCCGCCAGGGCCGATATCGCTACCCGGCGCGACGGATTGTTAAGTTGTCTCACTGTCATAAGGGCCTCTTGCTGCGGTGTGCGTCGTTGACCGATGACGAGAGGCTACGCTCCCGCGTCAAATTGGGCTAACTGATCGTTTAGTGATTTCTGATCGATAATTTCGCTCGAACGCACGGCACGGGCGGCGGTTTCAATAAACGCGAACCGGGCGGTAGCCGAGCCGATGACGCAGTCGCTCTGTGCGAGGGTGAGCCGCTATGTGAGCTTCCTGAGAGGCGTCGCGTCCTGGGGGATGGGGAAGCGGTTCACGTTGAGCGTCATCGACACCAGGCTGTAATAACCCATGGTGCAGATGAGATCGACCACCGCCTTGTCGCCGAAGCGATCGGCGACGGCCTTGAAGGTGGCGTCGCTCACCTCTTTCGTCTCGAGCAGCTCGCTGGCGAAATCGTAGATCGCCCGCTCGTCGGCTTCGAGGCCCGCGGGCCGCTTGCCGGCGGCGATGTCGGCGGCGATGGCCGGGTCGAGCCCGGCCGCGAGGGCGAAGCGGTGATGCGCGTACCACTCGTATTGCGCCGTCCAGTGGCGCGCGACGACGAGGATCGCCAGCTCCTTGAGCTTCTCCGGCAGCGAATTGCGGAAGCGCACCTGCTCGCCGAGCCTCTGCGCGGCGTCGCCGGTGGCGGGGCTGTAGAGGAAGACGCTGAACGGGCCGCCCAGCGACTTGCGCGGACCGCTGAGGATGCTGTCGGCGAGGCGCCGCTGCTCGGGGCTCATCTCATCCGGGGAAAGCGGCTTGAAACGCTGGTCGGTCATGGGCTTCTGCCGGCGCAAGGGGGGAGGGGGCGGCAGCATATCAATGCCTTAGGCGCAGCGGAAGCCGGCGGCGCGAACGTTCGCCACCCTTGGGCGTTCGTGCTTGTGCCGGCCTCGCCCCAAAGGAGGAGGGCGGAGGTGCGCAGCAACGCGGTATTCTCTGCGGCAAAAGAATGAACAAGGGACGAAACGCGGTGGAAAGAGACGCGCCGGACGGCGCGGCGCTGGTCGATCTGCTCGGCCCAACGGGCGAGGCGTTCTTTCGCGCCATGCTCGACGCGCTGCCGCCGATCGCCTTCATCATCCGCCCGGACGGCACGGCGGAGTTGTACAACCGTGCCTTGCAGGACTTTGCCGGCGCCCCGCTCGGCGGCGACTGGCAATCGCGCGCCGCGTTGCTTCATCCCGAGGATCGCGCGCGCGTGGCGGCGGCGCGCGAAGCGGCGGTCGCCGCCGGCAGCGAGTACACGC
>DASWFH010000094.1:0-3055 GCA_036394355.1 Allostellaceae bacterium
GGCGCCAGGGCCGCCTGCGCGAGCACTGGCCCGCGCGCGTCGATATAGAAGAAGGTGGCGCGCAGCAGGGCGCGCGGGGTCTGCCGCTCGTGGAAGCGGGTGCCGGCGGGGACGAAGGTGAGCTTCCGGCTGAAATCGCGCAGGCTCGAACGTGGCAGGCCTTCGAGGAAGGTCTCGCCGGCGACGCGCGACGCGCGCTCGTAGGCGATGAGCACATGGAAGGGCGCGCGGAATTCGTACTCGAACGGGTCGTGCCGCGTCACCTGGACGTTGTCGGCGCCGAGACCTGGCCATGCCATGGATTGGCGCCTGGCGATGTCGGCGGGACGCAGGCTTGGCGCGTCGAAGGCGGGCTCGGGATGGACGGGTTCGCGTGGTGCGCGCGGCCTGCAAAAGGTGATCGCGCGGCTCGACGTGCCGCTTGCGGCGGGTCCCGAAGTGGCGATCCTGGCAAGGCTAGTCATCTCGAACCTCCGGTCCCTCGGCTTTGTGCTGGACCAAGGATGGGGCCAAGCGCGCTTTAATTCCTTGACCGGCGGCAATCGCCAAGCCGATCGCGACATGAAGCATCGTCATCGTGCTGGTCCTTCTCGTGGGGTATGAATTTGGCCGGTGCTGCTGCCTCATGGGCAAAGACATAAGCCCGACGATGAAATGCTGGAAATGCATTCTATTCACGTGTACATGCGTGGGGCGAATTACGCGCCTCATCCGCTCATCGTCTCCGACGCGCATTGCGGCGGCGTTCATCCGCAGCGCGCGTCGACAAACGGAGAAAACGGGTCCCCTGTCATCACGCCAGCTCAGTACAGCTGATCCCGGGTGAGTTCATCGGCGCTCAGCGATGGCCAACGAGGAACTGATCAGCGCTTTCGATTAGCGAACGTCGCCACGGGAACCGCTCTCCCATGATCGTCAGGGCCGCCGCAAAGGTCGCGTCCCCGTCCGGCGCGCCCGCGTGTGCGCCACGCAGAGCGAGGATCAGTGGCTGTGGATATGGCTCGCCCGTCGTGCCAGCGGCAGGCGTGCGAGGCGATCGAGCTGCGCCTGGAGTTCCTCCGGCGGGGCGAGTCCGATGGTCGTGTCGGCCTTCCAGCGTGCGCGCAGCAAGCCGGCGCGGTCGACGAGAAATTCGCACGGACCGCCGCCCGCCCCTTCGAAGAGGGTATAGGCTGCCGCGGTCTCCGGGCCGGTGCTGACAGCAAAGTTCGGCAGCGGTGTGACGGCCCCGGACTTGGTCGCAGCTTCCGGGTCGACCGGCACCGCCAGCAGACGAAGCCCGGCTCGCTCAAGGCGATCCCTGGCGGCGTCGAGCGCATTGAGGCGGGGCAGCGAGCCCGGCAGGCGATAGAGCACGAGCAGCACGGGCTCCCTCTCGCTGGCGGCCCGCAGCGTGTCCTGGCGGCCCGCCTGCTCGAAGGCGAAGTCGGGCGCAGCGGGAGCCGCCCCCGGCGTGACCAGCGGCAGCAAGATATTCGGCTGCGCGCCGGCGGCGCGGGCGCGGATGAATTCGACGATCTCCCAACGCTCGCGCTCGCCCAGCACGTCGGAAAAGCCCGGCATGGTTCCGTTGTTGCGCCCCACGCTGATCCACCAGAATAGGTCGCCTTCGCGGTGGGCGAAGAAATGGGGCGCGGTGAGGTCGGCAGGCCGCACCGGCAAATCGCGCGCCGCCGGCCCGTCGCCATGGCCGGCGACGCCGTGGCATTGGCTGCACTGATCGGCGTAGTGGAGCGAGCCGGCGACGATTGAGGGCGCGTCATACGGCGCCAGCGAGCGATAGAAGGTGGTGGGGTAGGCGTCCTCGAGCATCCAGGCGAGCGGCACGCGGCCGAAGCCGACAACGATAGCCAACCCGATCCCCGCGATGAGCCATCGGTGACGGCGGCGCAACGCCGCAAGCAAGAGCGCGGCGACCCCTAGGGCGATCCCGACGCCATACAGGACAGCCTCGCGGTTGAGCGCGGGGCTGGGCGGGAAGGCGTCGAGGTCGAGCCTGAAGGGCAGCGGCCAGTGCGGCGAGAGATGGGCGCCCGGCGGTTCGGTCCCAAGCGTGCCCACCACCATGACGATCGCCAGCCCAAGCGCTGTCTCGATCAGCGCATTGCGGCGCAGGCGCCGCAAGGCCACCGTCGGAGCAACTCCTTCATGAAGCTGTGGCGTCAGGCGTTGGCGATTGACCGCGGCGACCGCCACCATGGCGGCGAAGAGCGCGAGCTTCAGGAGAAGCAAGCGTCCGTAAGGCGTGCCGAGCAGGCCGGGGACGCCGCCGACCAGGAACCAGCTGTTGACGGTGCCGGTGACCAGCAGCGTGCCGACGCTGGCGATGCCGAGCACCGAGAAGCGCCGCGCCGCCTCTCGGGCGACGCCGAGCCAAGCCCAATCACCGATCGCTCGCGCGAAGAGCAGCGCCAGCGGCACCAGCGCGCCCAGCCAGGCGCCCGCGGCCAGGAGATGGAGCGCGTCGGAAACGACGTGGATTTTGCCCTCGCCCCCTTGTGTCGCTCCCGCGTGACCCGCCCAGGCCAATGCCGCCGCGATCGTGGCGCTGAGCAGCAGCGTCGCCCAGCCCAGCATGTCGGCGCCGCGACGACGGCCGAGGCGGTCGCCCACCACGATCAGGGCGGCCAGCACCAGGCCGAGCGCCGATCGCAGCTCCCACACCCGGCCGAACCTCGTCCGGGTCAGCACCACGCCGATGACGTCTTGCGAAAACACGGCAGCGAGAGAGCGGTCGCTCATGCTGCATGCCTCGAGCATCAGCCAGAGTGCACCGGACAGCACCGCTGCGGCGAGGCTCGCCCAGGCGAGCTGCCTGAGGGCGCCGCGAAACGCCGGCGCGTCCGACGGGGCGGACCGTGCGAGCGCGGGCTCGGCCACGATCGCGAGGAACACGAAGACGCCGGCCAAGGAGAGGATCGAGGCGAAGTGGATGGCCCGCGCCAGGATGGTCACGGCCTGCATCGGGCGCTCCTGCGCTCGGCCATGATCATCCGCCGACGCGGAAGGTGAATGTGCCCTCCGTCGTATGCGTGTCGACCGAGACGACGCGCCA
>DASWFH010000095.1:0-2843 GCA_036394355.1 Allostellaceae bacterium
CGGCTGCGCGCCGCCGTCACTGCTGCCAAGGAAGCGAACATGCCGAAGGACACCGTCGAGCGCGCGATCCGGCGCGGCGCCGGCGGCGACGACGGCGAAAATTATGAGGAGGTGCGCTACGAGGGCTACGGGCCGGGCGGCGTCGCCATCATCGTCGAGGCGCTGACCGACAACCGCAACCGCACCGCCAGCGACGTGCGCACCGCCTTCACCAAGGCCGGCGGCCATCTCGGCGAGAGCAACAGCGTGAGCTTCCTCTTCGAGCGCCTCGGCCAGGTGGTCTATCCCGCCAAGGCCGCCTCGGCCGACGCCATGTTCGAGGCCGCGGTCGAGGCCGGCGCCGACAATGTCGAGAGCGGCGCGCAGGAGCATGTCGTGACCTGCGCGCCCGAGGCGCTCAACACCGTGCGCGATGCGCTGGAGGGCCGCTTCGGCGCGTCCGCCTCGGCCAGGCTGCTGTGGAAGCCCAAGACCCAGGCCCCCGTAGAGGGGCATGCCGCGGAGGCGCTGTTCAAGCTGCTCGAGACTCTGGAGGACAGCGACGACGTGCAGAATGTGTTCGCCAATTTCGAGGTGCCCGACGAAGTCATGGCGCGGTTGAGCGCCTGATCTCGCGGGCATCCTCCGTCAAGGACATCGCCATGCGTCTGCTCGGGCTCGATCCGGGGCTGCGCCATACCGGCTGGGGAGTGGTCGATGTCGCCGGCAACCGGCTGAGCCATGTCGCTGCCGGCGTCGTCCATTCGCGCGACGGCGAGAAGCTGGCGACGCGGCTGGTCGACCTCTTCCGCCAGCTCAACAGCGTGCTCGACCGCTACGCGCCCGACGAGGCGGCGGTCGAGGAGACGTTCGTCAACAAGAACCCCGCCTCCACCTTGAAGCTCGGCGTCGCCCGCGGCGTCGTGCTGCTGGTGCCGGCCGAGCGCGGCATCCCCGTCTTCGAATATTCGGCGAACCTGATCAAGAAATCGGTGGTCGGCGTCGGCCACGCCGACAAGCAGCAGATCGAGATGATGGTGCGCCGCCTGCTGCCCGGCGCCGCGATCGAGGCGGCCGACGCCGCCGACGCCCTCGCCGTCGCCATCTGCCACGCCCACCACGCGCAGACTCAGCGCGCCTGGAGCGCCGGCAAATCCCTCTCCCCCGCGGGGAGAGGGAGGGACCCGCGTCAGCGGGAGGGTGAGGGGGCGGCTCAGCTTCGCGATGCGGGCGTGCGCAACTTTGTCGCCGCGGCCCCCTCACCCCGACCCTCTCCCCGAAGGGGAGAGGGGGATGCGAGCATCGATCCGAAACGTAAATCCACCGTCGCCGAGACAAGTCGAGTGCGACGCTTGCGGCGCGAGGCCACCGACGTCGAGACGTTGCTTTGGAGACGTCTGCGCGATCGACAGCTCGACGATGCGAAGTTCCGCCGTCAGGAGCCCATTCTCGGCTTTGCGGTCGACTTCGTGTGCCATGACAAGCAGCTCATCATCGAACTAGATGGTGGCCAGCACGCGTCGCGACCTGTGGAAGATACGCGCCGGACGCAGATGCTGGAGCAAGCCGGGTTCCGTGTGCTGCGGTTCTGGAACACTGACGTTATCGAAAATCTAGATGGCGTCCTCGAGGCGATTCACATGTCGCTGAGCGCGACGGCGGGAGCGGCGCGATGATCGCCATGCTCGCGGGGATCGTCGAGCAGCGCGGGACGGACAGCCTCGTGCTCGACGTCAACGGCGTCGGCTATCTCGTCTTCGCCTCGGCGCGCACCTTGGGCCGCGTGCCCGCGCGCGGCGAGCCGTTGCGGCTCCTCGTCGAGACGCATGTGCGCGAGGATCACATCCATCTCTATGGCTTCGCCGACGAGGCGGAGCGCAGCTGGTTCCGCCTGCTGACGACGGTGCAGGGCGTCGGCGCCCGGCTCGGGCTGGCGATCCTGAGCGTGCTGGCGCCCGACGCGCTCGCGACCGCCATCCTGGCGCAGGATAAAGCGGCGCTCGCCCGCGCCGACGGCGTCGGGCCGAAGCTGGCGACGCGCATCGCCAGCGAGCTCAAGGACAAGGTCGGCGGCATCGCGCTCGGGCCGGCGGCGGCGTCGGTCGGCGCACCGGCGGGCGCCGCCGCGGCCGACGCGGTCTCGGCGCTGGTCAATCTCGGCTACTCGCGCAGCGATGCGTTCGGCGCGGTGACGCAGGCGGCCAAGCGCCTCGGCGAGGCCGCGAAGATCGACACGCTCATCCGCGTGGGCTTGCAGGAGCTCAGCCGATGAGCGAGAAGCGCGTGGTGGCGGCGGAAGCGGGCCGCGACGATGCCGGCGAGACGTCGTTCCGCCCGCTCACCCTCGACGACTTCGTCGGCCAGGCGCAGCTGCGCGCCAATCTGCGCGTCTTCATCGAAGCGGCGCGCGCGCGCGGCGAGCCGCTCGACCATGTGCTGCTGTCGGGGCCGCCCGGCCTCGGCAAGACGACGCTGGCGCAGATCATCGCGCGCGAGATGGCGGTCGGCTTCCGCGCGACCTCGGGACCGGTGATCCAGCGCGCCGGCGATCTCGCCGCGCTGCTCACCAACCTGCAGCCGCGCGACGTGCTGTTCATCGACGAGATCCATCGCCTGACGCCGGCGGTGGAGGAGATCCTCTATCCGGCGATGGAGGACTTTCAGCTCGACCTCATCATCGGCGAGGGGCCGGCGGCGCGCTCGGTGCGCATCGACCTGCCGCCCTTCACCTTGATCGGCGCGACCACGCGCTCGGGCCTCATCACGCGGCCGCTGCGCGAGCGCTTCGGCATCCCGCTGCGCCTCACCTTCTATGATGCCGCCGATCTCGAGCGCATCGTCAGCCGCGGCGCGCGCGTGCTCGG
>DASWFH010000096.1:0-4060 GCA_036394355.1 Allostellaceae bacterium
TGCATGGTCTTGGGGTCGACCTTGGGCATGCCCCAGCGGTCGAATTCGAGGCCGACATCGCGCTCGATCCAAGGAAACGCGTTCTCCTGCCCGACCGCGACGAGCACGTCGTCGCATTCGACATGGATAGTGGGCTCGCCCGTGGGCAGCAGATGGCGCCGGCCCTTCTCGTCGTGTTTCGCCGCCACCTTCTCGAAAAGAACGCCCGTGAGCTTGTTGTTCTTGTGGGTAAATTCCTTGGGCACGAGGTAATTGAGGATGGGAATCCCCTCATGCATGGCGTCTTCCTTTTCCCAAGGCGACGCCTTCATCTCCTCGAAGCCGCTGCGCACGATCACTTTGACGTCCTCGCCGCCGAGGCGCTTCGACGAGCGGCAGCAATCCATCGCGGTATTGCCGCCGCCGAGCACGATCACGCGCTTGCCGATGCGGTTGATATGGCCGAAGGAGACGCTCGACAGCCAGTCGATGCCGATATGGATGTTGGCAGCGGCTTCCCGGCGGCCGGGGATGTCGAGGTCGCGGCCGCGCGGCGCGCCCGTGCCGATGAAGATCGCGTCATAACCCTCGGCCAGGAGCGCCTTCAGGCTGTCGACGCGCTGGCCCAGGCGCAGCTCCACGCCCCTGTCGGTGATGTAGCCGACCTCCTCGTCTATGATCGATTCGGGCAGGCGAAAGCGCGGGATCTGCGAGCGGATCATACCGCCGGCTTGGTTATCGCCGTCATAGAGCACGCAGCGGTAGCCCTGGGGCATCAGGTCGCGCGCGACGGTCAGCGAGGCCGGGCCCGCCCCGACCAGGGCGATGCGCTTGCCGTTCTTATCCCGGGGGATCGCCGGCAGAAGGCCGCGGACGTCCTCCTTATTGTCGGCGGCGACTCGCTTCAGGCGGCAGATCGCCACCGGGTCCTTCTCGACTCGGCCGCGCCGGCAGGCCGGCTCGCAGGGGCGGTCGCAGGTCCGGCCCAAAATGCCGGGAAAGACATTCGAGTTCCAGTTGACCATATAGGCGTCGGTGTAACGCCCCGCGGCAATCAACCGGATGTATTCGGGAACCGCGGTATGGGCCGGGCAGGCCCACTGGCAATCGACAACCTTGTGGAAATAGTCGGGCGCCCGGATATCGGTGGGCTTCAATGCGCTCCTCCTCTATGGCAGCTCCGCCACGAGCTGCCAACCGGCACGCCTAGTCCTTGGCGGCCAGTTCGGCTTCGTTCTCGAGCTCATTGGCGATGCTGATCAGTTCCCGCGTGACCTCGGGGACAGCGGTCATTTCCGACAGGTCGCGGCAACGTTGGGCCAAGGCCCGAATTCGCTCCGTCCGGGCGCGTTCCGCGGTGCCCATCGCCTTGACGCTCATACCGCCTCCCGATAGCCGTAGTCAAACCAGAGCAGACCTGCCCAGCGTCTTCTAGCGGCGCCGAAACAGCGGGCTAATGTGCCCGATCAAGACCCCGTCCGCAACCCTCCCCGGAGCCAAAAACACAGCGGCCGGGCTTGCCCGGCCGCCGTAAAATCCGCTGTCGAGTCGCCTCAGTTCGGTAGCCGCACATCGACATAAAGTGGCATGCCGCCATAGATCGTCCCAAGCGCATCGAGTTCCTCGACGAGATCACCCAGCGTCGCCTCGCGCGGCAGGTTGAAAGCGAGCGCCGCCTCTTGGAACACGGCCATGACGCGGTTCGGCTGTGTGCCCTGCCCCTTGTTCCTCATTGCGGCTCTCTCCTCGTTATTGGTCGCTCCAATAAACCCCGAATCGACGCTCCCGTCCCGTAACATTTGGTATCAATTGTGTGCACCCCTGCGTCGAAGGGGGCGAGTCCTCATCTTATCGGCGCTCACATCATCTTATCGGCGCTCACATAGCGTCTTATCTGGCGCTCGCATCGCGCGCCGGTGGGGACAAAATATCCACAGCATTTCCCCAGTTTTGTCCCGATGTTTTTTGTGAACGCGCGTCTCCGGTCCGTGACATTCGCTCGCTGCGTGTTATGGTTTCGCCGACGTCAATACGCGCATCGGTGACGTCGGCTCTTGGGGGGCGATTATGGCGCGGCGCAGTGATTTGTCCTCGACATCACGAATTTTTTCGCGGAAGCCGTCCCGGACCTCGCGCATTTTCAGCGCGCTGTTGCTGAGCTTGAGTTTGCTCGTGACGCTGGCCGGCTTGGGCACGGCGATCTATCTCGAGCGCACGCGCGACTCGTCGGTCGCTCCGATGTCGCCGCTCGCCGCCGAGACGCCGAGCGCCACCGCTGCCGCGGCACCGATCCTCTCGGCCGCGATGGTGGCGCCGAGCGACACGCATGATCCGCTCGCCGCCTCGGCCGCGGTCCCTGCAGCGACACCGGCGCGCAGCGTCGAGTCGCCGGAGTGGCATGGCGGCACCTCGTCGCCGCCGACCGCGGTGCCGCCGCCGCAGACCGCGCTGCTCGAGGTCGCGCCCGAGCCGCCGGCGCGAGGGTCGATGCTGTCGCCCCCCGAGGCGACAAAGGCCGCAGAGCCCGGTGAGACCGCTACACCCGCAACTCAATATTGGGTGGAGTACGGCGTCTATGCCGGCGCGCGCGCGGCCAAACGCCTCCAGCAAGCGCTGGCCGATCATGGACTCGAGACGGTCATCGTGCCGACTCATGCGCCCGATGGCCGGCCGCTCCTGCGCGTGCGCTCGTCGCTGCTGCTCGATCACGGCGCGGCGAAAGCGGCGGCGGAGAACGCGCGCCAGGCGCTCAAGCTCGGCACGCTGCTTCACCGCAGCGTGGTTCCGCCGGCTCAGGCCGTTGCACGCGCTCCGGCGCCGAGCGCGAGCCAGGGCTACTGGGTCCAGTTCGGCGCCTTCCTGCATCGCCAGCAGGCGACCCGGCTGCAGGAGCAGTTGGCGCGCAGCGGCGTCGAGACCGCGGTCTCGACCATGCGCGGCACGAGCGGCCGAACCTTGTACTGGGTGCGCTCGCTCAATCTCCCTGACCGCGACAGCGCGATGGCCGTCGCGGCTCGCGGACAAGAGGCGGGCAGCACCGATTTCCTGGTCGGGCAAAGCATTGCGCGAGCCGCGCCCGCCGCCGAGCCCAAGCGCACCGAGGACGATTCGGCGAACCGGAGCACGCGCTACCACGCTGCCGAGTCGCTACCCTTCCCCGCGCGCTGATCAGCCGAGGGTCACTCCACCGCGGTCAGGTTCGCGGCGGCGCGCCCGTCGCGCCGGTGCACGGTCTGCCACTACGAGAGAGCGGCCTCCCTTTGTATCGCGGAGCAAGTTTTCCTATCCTGCGCCAGGATCGAGAAAGCGCGCGCCATGATTCTGACCCCGATCGACGACGACCGCCTGCCTGCGGTGCTCGGCCGCTTCGCCGCGGCCCTCGGCGGCTACAGCACGCGCGCGATCTTCGACCGCATCGCCCGGCCCGCCGCTGCTGCCCGCGCCCAAGCTGCGACGGCTGCAGCGCATCACCGCGACGCGCTGCGCGTCCTTGCGGATTTCGGCATGGCGTTGCGGCCCGGCCCGCCATCGGCGGATTTCAGCTGGGATGGGCACGGTGCCCGCTGTGAGACGGAAGCTTTCGTGCTGCTGCATGAGGCAGCGCATTTCCAGCTCGCGGCGCCCGCTCGCCGGCGCTGCATCGATTTCGGTCTGGGCCCGGGACCCGAGACGGGAAAGCGCGCAGCGGCAGCTGGCGAGGCGCGCCTCTTCGGCTTGGCGCGCGAACGCGAGGAGGCCATGGCCTCGCTGCTCGGGATCTTGTGGGAGGCCGAGCTCGGCCATCCTGCCCTCGCCTCCTTCCTCGATCAGAACTGGCTCGAGAGCGCAGGTCGTCCGGCAGCCGCCGCGCATTTCCGGGACGTGCTCGCGGCGCTCATCGCGGGCGGGTTCGTCACCGCCGCGGGTCGGCCGACCCGGAGGCTGCGGGAAGCACCTGATGCGGAGGGCGGTCTAAGACAGCGCGCTGCGCGGCCCGGCAAAATAAATGTGTATGGCGAGGCAGCGCTGATAGGTGGTCGGCTCGCGCCGGCCGAGCCAACGCCACAACCATGAGTTGCGCTGACGGGCTATCGGCGTGGGG
>DASWFH010000097.1:0-7399 GCA_036394355.1 Allostellaceae bacterium
AATCTCGATGCCCATTGCAACCCGGTGACGACGCCCACCCAGGACGTCGCGTCGGGCAATACGGTCCGCAACAACGCCGTCAACAACACCACCGGCAATGGTCCCGGTGCCGGCTATCAGGCCGGCATCGCCGATCAAGGCGACGGCGACAAGATCATCGGCAACAGCATCTGCGGCGCCGGCTACACACCGGTGCCGACGCCGCCGCCCTTTCTGTTCACCATCGACGTGACCGACACCAACAATCCCGTCGTGAAGGACAATGTCGTCTGCCCGTCGGGCCCGGTGACGGATGCCCAGGCCAGCCGGGTCCCGGACCCGCCGCAGCCGACCCCGCATTCGACCCTGCTCTCCAGCGTCGTCAAGTAGTCACGGAAAAACGAAGGGCCGCCTTTGTGGCGGCCCTGTCCTTTTGCGTGCTCGGGATCGTCAGGCGGCGGCGAGACGCGCCAGGGCGCGAGCGGCGTCGCGGGCCGATTGCTGCGCGAGCACTTCGCTCGGCGCGTCGCCGGACAGGACGAGCTGGCCCGGCACGGTGATCAGCCAATGCCAATCGCCGTGCGGCTGCTCGCGCACCGTCAGCTCGAAATGCTTGCCCTCGATGGTCATCGACTGGATCATCCGCGCATCCTCATCGCGCCCGGTTAATTTAACCTTAAGTTTCTCCGGACGCGCCATTTTCAACCGTGCGTCACGCGCCGCATGGCGAACTGGGAACGCTGCGGGCCGCAGGGCGGTTCCCCGGCTGGGCGGCGCACAAGAAAACGGCACCGCCGAGTCCCCGGCGGTGCCGTTTGCTCGATCACTCGGACGCCTCCGCTAGGGCTGCTGCGCGATCTCGACCACGCGGTTGCGCGGCTCGCGCACGCCCGGCGCAGTCGGCACCGGCGGCTGCCGCTCGCCGACCCAGCGGGTGTCGATGTTCGCCTCCGGCACGCCGTTCTCGACCAGGATCTGGCGCACGGCATCGGCCCGGCGCTGCGACAGGGCGAGATTGTAGGCGTCGCTGCCGGCGCGGTCGGCCTTGCCGACCACGACGACATGCAGGCTGGGATCCTGCTTGGCCTGCTGCGCGATCTGCTGCAGGATCTGTTGCGCGTCGGGGCCGAGTTGCGCCTGGTCGAAGTCGAAATAGACGCGGAACTCGCTTGGTGTCACCGCTGCGCGGCGGTTATCGAGTTGGTTCATTGCGGTTTCGAATTGCTGGCGGCAGACGCCGTTGGCGCCGACCTGCCAGTTGTCCTTCATACTGTTGACCCAGCAGTCGTAGCTGACCTGCGCCCGGGCCGCGACGGCCGGGGCGCGGTCGCGCGCGCCGCCGTTCAGCGCGGTCACCAGGCGGCTGCGGCCGTCGGCGAGCTGGCTGCGGAACTTCTCGGGCACTTCGAGCGGTATCAGGAAGCGGCTCTGGTCCTCGGGCGGCACCGTCACCCCGTTCGCCGCCGCCAGCCCCTTGCGCGAGAAATAGTCGACGTCGACGTAGTTGTTGTCCTGGTGCAGCGTGTTGGCGTAGTCGGCATAATCGCTGGCCAGGGCTTGGTCGAAGGTCGCGGGCGATTGCGGCGCCGCGGCGCGCACGGCCGACAGATTGCGGCTTTCGCTCATCGGGTTGCCCGGTGTAAGCGGGTTGTAGGTCCAGCCGGAGCAGCCGGCGAGGAGGAAGCCGAGGCCGCATCCGGCTAAGCCTCCGACAAAGCTCCTGTAGTTCGTCATTATACGTCCTTCCCTGATGGAAATGTGCCGGCGGGCTATGGGCACGGCATGGCCGGCGCCTCCCCGCCAAGCGCGGCATCCGCAGAGCCAACACGCGCTTTCAACCGTGGGTTCCCATTCCACCGCCTGATCGCCTCGGTCCTGCCGCAGCGGTTCCGGCGCGACGGCCGGTCCGCTAAGATGCGCGGCGCATAAAAGGATGGAGCCGTGGAAGGAGCAGGGCGCAATGCGGGCGGGACGGTGGCAATTTGGGGTCACACTGTGGCTGACGCTGTCGGGCGCGAACGCCGGCGCTGCCGCCCAGGAGCTGGTGCGCGCGCCGGAGCAGATCCGCGGCTGTCTCTGCCAGGAGCGCTCGGTCGGCGCCCTCAACGCCGAGGTCCAGACGCAAAGCCGCGCCTATGAGGAGAAGCGCCAGGCGTTCCAGGCGCTCGACAAGCAGGTGCAGACCACCCGGCCGTCGGTCAACGTCGCCGACCAGGCCGATGTCGACGCGTTCAAGCGACTGCTGGAGCAGCGCGACCACGCCGCCGATGTCCTCGCCAGCGATGCCACCAAAAGCTATTCCGATGCCGTCGCCCGCTACAACCAGGCGGTGGCCGCCTATAACGGCAATTGCGCCGGCAAGGCGTACGACCCGGATCAGCTCGCCGAGCTGCGGCGCACTTTGTCCTGTCCGAAGCAATAGTCGGGGCGACTTAAAGGACAGCGGCCGACGTCGTTAATATCTTCCGACGATTTTAGGAAAATTTTACTCGATGTCTCCGTCTTTTACATAAATATCGTATAGATTCTCTTCATCCTCTGGTTCCCGAGCGGAACATCTCCGTCAAGGGTCATTGAGCGAAGCGACAGATTGATTGCCGAAAACGCCGGCTGGTCACTGGCGTCTTGGATCCGATCCTAGGTCAAGTCGTGCGCGCAACGGAACGCCCCGCCTCTCCCCAGCGGGGCGTTCCCGTTTGAACCGCGCGCCCGGCGCAACGGATCAACTCCGCCGCGCGCTCTCAGGAGTTGCCAAGCCGCGCCGTGCGCGCTTTCATCGGGCGGTGGGGAGATCGCCATGGCATTCGCAGGTGTGAATTATCTCGCGGTCTTGCTGGCCGCCATCGCCGCCTTCATCTTCGGCGGCGCGTGGTACGGCATGCTGCGCAAGGCGTGGCTGGCGGCGCTGGGCAAGCCCGAGGCGGCGATCAAGAGCGGCCCGCCCATGGCGCTGCGCATGGCGGTTGCCGCCGCGGCGCTGCTGGTCATGGCCTATATGCTCGCGGGGGTCATGGGCCATCTCGGCCCGGGTCAGGTGACCCTCGTCAACGGCGTGGTCGCCGGCTTCTTCATCTGGCTCGGCTTCGTCCTGACGACGCTGGTGGTCAATTACGTCTTCCAGAACCAGAAATGGACGCTGACCCTGATCGATGGCGGCCATTGGTTGGGCGTGCTGCTGATCGAAGGCGCCGTCATCGGCGGCATCGGGGTCTAGCCGAGCGCGCAGGCGTGCGTGTTCCGTTCAAGCTGGGGGAATTCGCGCTAAGGTGCGTTGAGGCGGTCGAGCGGGAAGATGGGGCGGCGCACGCGCTCGAAGCGCAGGCGGTCGTTGTCGGAGGTGGTGACGCCCTCGCCGTCGAGGGTGATGGTGGCGCGCGCCAGCGGCGCGAAGCCGGCGCGGTAGTGGATGCGCGATTTGAGCAGCAGGTAGCGCTTGGTCTTGGGGTCGATGCCGAGGCTCAGGAACACGCCCTGGTCCCAGGGCTCGTGGTGGCGCGAGACGACGACGATCTGCACCTTGCCGGTGTCGAGCACCGCGGAGGGACCCATGCTCACCTTGACCCCGGTATACATCGGCCCGCGCACGATCCATTCGCCGTCGGAGAGCGTACGCACGCGCCCGGTCACCGTGAGCGGCTCGCCGCGCCGGTCGATCGCGGGCATGTCGGTCCTGCCGCCGAGCGGCAGCGTCATCGTGGCGCCGATGCCGGCGGCGGCCATTTTGCGCACCGCTTCCGGATCGAAGATCGCCGCCACCGCCACATCCTCAAGCCCCTGCCGCATCACTTCGCGCAGCACGGTCATGACATCCTGGGTCCCGCCCGAGCCGACATTGTCGGCATGGTCGAGCAGCAGCACCGGCCCCTCGGTCAGCGCCTTGGCGCGCGCCACCGCCTGCGCCAGCGGCTCGGGGCGGTAGAGCAGCGCGTCGCGCCGCTGCCAGGCGGCGTCCATCAGCCGCTCCGAGGCGGCGTGTGCCGCCGCGGCGTCGCCGTCGGCGATGCAGATCGCGGACATGCCAGCATCGGCGAAATCGGCGAGCGGGAAGCCGCCGAACACGGTCGCCGCCAGCATGCCGCGCGCCTCCTCCGCGCGCGCCAGCGCGACCAGCGTGTTCATCGGCTCGTCGTCGGTGCCCATGCGCAGCGTCTGCGCCAGCAGCGGCCGGCGCGCCCAGCCCATGACCGGGCGGATCTCGCCCTTCATCGCCCGCAGCAGGATGCGGCCGACCTGCTCGCCGACCTCGAACATGTCGACATGGGGGTAGGTCTTGTAGCCGATGAGCGCGGTTGAGTGGCGCACCATGCGCTCGGTGAGGTTGGCGTGGAGGTCGCAGGTGACGGCGATGGGGAGGTCGGGGGCTATGGCGCGGATGCGCTCGAGCAGCGTGCCCTCGCCATCCGGCGTCGTCGCCGCCACCATGGCGCCGTGCAGGTCGAGCATCGCCGCATCGCAGCCCTGACGCACCGCGTCGAGGATGGCGGACGACATCAGCTCGTAGGCCTCGGCCGCGACCGGGCCGCTCGGCATCGCCTCGGCCGCCACCGGCGTCGCCACCTCGGCGCCGATCTCGCGGGCGAGCTTGAGATAGGCGCCGATCGGCATGCCCGTGCCCTCATAGGCGCGCCGCGCCTCGGGCCCGAGATAGGCGCCCCAGTCGCGGAAGCGCTGCCAGTCGGTCTTGACCGGCGAGAAGGTGTTGGTCTCGTGCTTCATCATGGCGATGACGAGACGCATCGCCGTCATCCCTGGTCGCCGTAGAGCTCGCCCGGCGTCACCAGCGGCTCGGCGATGGTGACGAGCTGGTCGCCGCGCGCGGCGCGGAAGAAACAGCTGCGCCGCCCGGTGTGGCAGGCGACGCCGCGCTGGTCGACGAGCAGCAGCACCGCATCGCCGTCGCAGTCGACGCGCAGCTCGATCAGCCGCTGCACCTGGCCCGACTGCTCGCCCTTGCGCCACAGCTGCTGGCGCGAGCGCGACCAGTAATGGACGCGGCCGGTGGCGAGCGTCCGCTCCACCGCCTCGCGGTTCATCCACGCCAGCATGAGCACCTCGCCCGTATCGTGCTGCTGCGCGACGGCGGTGACCAGGCCGTATTCATCGAAGCTGAGCTCCTTGAGCACCGCCGTGACGGCGCCGGCGGCGGGAGCCAGGGTGAGGGTCTCGCTCATGACGATCCTCCGGGGGCTGTGGCCGTCCCTCCACTATAAGCGGCACGGCCCGACGGGGATAGCGGATCGGGCGGCGCTCGCCGCCGCGGCGGTATCGTCGGCCGGCACGGCGCGCCCGGCCGCTGCACCGGCGGTGGCAGGCCCCGCTCGCTCCACATAAAACCGTCACCGCCCGCGCCCGGGGCGGGATGACCTTGTATCAGCAAACACAAGCCGCTAGCCTCGCGGGAAAGTGCGAACAACGAGGGCGGGCGATGCATCCACCCTCGGCCGGGAGAGGCGAAGCGTGGGTGATTTCATCCTTGAGACCGCCGGTCTCACCAAGGAGTTCGCCGGATTCAGCGCGGTGCGCGGCGTGGATCTGCACGTGCGCCGCGGCACCATCCACGCGCTGATCGGCCCCAACGGCGCCGGCAAGACCACCGTCTTCAACCTGCTCACCAAGTTCCTCGAGCCGACATCGGGCCGCATCGTCTACAACGGACGCGACATCACGCGCGAGGCGGCGCCCGACGTGGCGCGGCGCGGCATGGTGCGCTCCTTCCAGATCTCGGCGGTGTTCCCGCATCTGACCGTGCGCGAGAATGTGCGCATCGCGCTGCAGCGTCCGCTCGGCACGTCCTTCCATTTCTGGCGCTCGGCCAGGAGCCTCGAAGCGCTCGACCCGCGCGCCGATGCGCTGCTCGCCGCGGTCGGCTTGAAGGACTACATCCACTCGACCGCCGCCGAGCTGCCCTATGGCCGCAAGCGCGCGCTGGAGATCGCGACGACGCTGGCGCTCGAGCCGGAGATGCTGCTGCTGGACGAGCCGATGGCGGGGCTCGGGCATGAGGATATCGGCCGCATCTCCGGCTTGATCCGCGAGGTCGCCAAGAGCCGCACCGTGCTGATGGTGGAGCACAACCTCTCCGTCGTCGCCGATCTCTCGCACACCATCACCGTGCTGACGCGCGGGCACATCCTGGCCGAAGGCAGCTACACCGAGGTGTCCAAGAACGCCGAGGTGCGCGAGGCCTATATGGGAACCGGCCATGCCTGACGTGGCGGTGCGACAAAGGGAGCTGCTGCGCATCGCCGACCTGCACGCCTGGTACGGCGAGTCGCACATCCTGCACGGCATGAACTTCGCCGTCGCCGAGGGCGAGGTGGTGACGCTGCTGGGGCGCAACGGCGTCGGCAAGACCACCACCTTGAAGGCGATCATGGGCGTCATCGCGCAGCGGCGCGGCTCGGTCGTGCTCGGCGGGCAGGAGCTCATCGGCCTCGCCTCCAACCAGATCGCGCGCCACGGCATCGCCTGGTGCCCGGAGGAGCGCGGCATCTTCGCCAGCCTCTCGGTCGAGGAGAATTTGCTGCTGCCGCCGGTGGTGCAGCCGGGCGGCATGAGCGTCGACGAGATCTACGCCATCTTCCCCAACCTCGCCGAGCGGCGCAAAAGCCAGGGCACCAAGCTGTCCGGCGGCGAGCAGCAGATGCTCGCCATCGGCCGCATCCTCAGGACCGGCGCCAAGCTCCTGCTGCTGGACGAGCCGACCGAGGGTCTGGCCCCGGTCATCGTGCAGCAGATCGGCGCCCTCATCCGCACGCTGAAGCAGAAGGGCTTCACCATCCTCTTGGTGGAGCAGAACTTTCGCTTTGCCGCGACGCTGGCGGACCGCCATTATGTGGTCGAGCACGGCCAGGTCATCGACATGATCGCCAACGACGCGCTCGACGCGAATATCGGCAAGCTGCACGAGTATCTCGGGGTCTGACGGGAGGGCGGAAATGAAGTTGCATGTGCTATGGGCGGCCGCGGCGGCCGTCGCGTTGAGCGCGGCGGGAGCGGCGGCGCAGGGCGGGCCGGTCAAGATCGGCGTGCTCAACGACATGTCGTCGCTCTACGCCGACATTTCCGGCCCCGGCTCGGTCGTCGCCGCGCGCATGGCGGTCGAGGATCTCGGCGGCAAGGCGCTGGGCCAGCCGGTGGAGATCATCTCCGGCGACCATCAGAACAAGCCCGATGTCGGCGCCGCCATCGCCCGGCAGTGGTACGACCAGGACGGCGTCGACCTCATCACGGACGTGCCGACCTCCTCCGTGGCGCTCGCCATCGAGGAAGTCTCGCGCGAGAAGAAGAAGATCGTGCTGTACTCGGGCTCGGCCAGCTCCGACATCACCGGGTCGAAATGCTCGCCTTACGCCGCGCACTGGACCTATGACACCTACGCGCTGGCGCACGGCACCGGCTCGGCGGTGGTGAAGAACGG